>CAZDRS010000127.1:0-6686 GCA_964507585.1 uncultured Dechloromonas sp. | reverse complement strand
TTGGGAAGCTGAGGTATTACCATTATACGACGCCCGCTCGGGCAAGAAGGCTGCATTCTAAGCGCAGAAGGCGGCCGGTTCAATCACTCCTGATCGGCTGCCAGGCGGCCGTAGCGGCCGGCGTGGAAGAGCAACGGGGCGAGGCCGGGGTTCTCGGCGAAATGTTCGACGCGGCCGATGAAGATGCTGTGGTCGCCGCCGGCATGGACGGTTTCGTTGGCGACTTCGAAACTGGCGCAGCAACCGGGGAAGACCGGGGCGCCACCGGCACCGGCGTGCCAGTGCAGGCCGGCAAAACGATCGGCGGGCCAGGTGGCGAAGCGGTTGGAGAGGTTTTCCTGATCGGCAGCCAGGATGTTGATGGCGTGATGGCTGGCTTTCTGGAAGGCCGCCAGGTTGTGCGAATTGTTATCCAGGCACCAAAGCACCAAGGCCGGATCAAGCGATACAGCGGAGAAGGAATTGATGGTCAGACCGATGGGATGCCCATCCGGGTCGATGGCCGTGACGATGGCGACACCGGTGGCGAAGCGGCCAAGGGCATTGCGCAGGCTGCGGCTGTCGTGGCGGGGCTGGGTCATCTGAAAACGCTTAGGCCAGGGAAAAAGAGGCCGTATTATCCGTGCTCCCGTAGCCTGAGTCGAGGCAGAATTTGGCCGCCCCCCACCGCTTTACCGAACAGTTGATTGCCTGGCAGAAGGTCGCCGGGCGCCACGACCTACCCTGGCAGAACACGCGCGATCCTTACCGGATCTGGCTTTCCGAGATCATGTTGCAGCAGACGCAGGTCGCTACGGTGATTCCCTATTACCGGCGCTTCCTCGACAGCTTCCCGACGGTGATGGCCTTGGCCGCCGCGCCGATCGAGGCAGTGATCGAGCACTGGGCCGGCCTCGGCTATTACGCCCGGGCCAGGAACCTGCACAAGTGCGCCCAGCAAGTCGCCACCCAATACGGCGGCCAGTTTCCGGCCAGTGCCGAGTTGCTGGCCGAGTTGCCGGGCATCGGCCGGTCGACGGCGGCGGCGGTGGCTGCCTTTGCCTTCGGGCAGCGGGCGGCGATTCTCGACGGCAACGTCAAGCGGGTGTTGTGCCGGCAGTTCGCTATCGAAGGCTTTCCCGGACAAGCCGCCATTCATCGGCAACTGTGGAGTTTGGCCGAAAGCCTGTTGCCGGAGGGCGATATCGAGCCTTATACGCAGGGCTTGATGGATCTCGGCGCCACGCTATGCACGCGCAGCCGGCCGCGCTGCGCCGAATGCCCGGTGGCTGCCGGCTGCATCGCCCGGCGCGACAAGCGGCAGGGGGAACTCCCGGCCGGCAAGCCGAAGGCGGCTGTGCCGGAACGTACGGCCACCTTCGTTCTGCTCAGCGACGGCGCCCGCCTGCTGCTCGAACGCCGCCCGCCAACGGGATTGTGGGGCGGCCTGCTGGTGCCGCCGGAAGGTAGGCCAGAAACCATTGCCGGCCGCCTGGGCCTGGATATCGTGACGCAACAGCCGTTGCCGGCCTTCAAACACAGCTTCACGCATTTTCGTCTGACACTGGAGCCGGTGCTGTGCCACGTTGCCCGGCAAAGCGGCGTGAGCGAGCCGGGGCTGGAATGGATAGCGATCGAACGGGCGGCCGATGCCGGGGTACCGGCACCGATCAGGAAACTGATCAGGCAGGTTGCCAGCGCAGCGGGCTGATGCCCCAACGCTCGAAGGTTTCGGCACGGACGATCTGGCCGTAGTGGTTGCCAACCTTGCGTGACAGATCCACCTCGGCCGGCGTCGTCAGGTATTGCCGACGGCCGGTATGGTAGAAAACGCGGACGATGGGCGCCAGCATGTTGGCCGGGTTCAATTGCTCGACCACGGCGAGATGGCCGCTTTCGAGCAGCACCAGCGTGCCGACCGGGTAGATGCCGACGGTCTTCACAAAGGCGGCGACCAGCGCCGGATCGTATTGCGAGCCGCCCTCGTCGTAGAGCTGGCGCAGGGCGTGCGACGGCGACAGTGCAGCGCGGTAGGGGCGCGCCGAGGTCATCGCATCGTAGGTATCGACAATGGCGGCCATGCGCCCGGCAGTCGAGATCTCGTCGCCGGCCATGCGATAGGGGTAGCCGCAGCCGTTGTAGCGTTCGTGGTGTTCGAGCACCACGGCCACCGAGGTGTCGGAAAGCCGCGAGCGCCCGTCGAGCACCGCCAGTCCTTCCTCGACATGGCCCTGCACGATGGAAAACTCGGCTTGCGACAGCATGCCGGGCTTGGTGATCAGGCGGGCGTCGATGGCCGACTGGCCGATGTCCTTGAGCATGGTGCCGAGCGCCAGTTTTTCGATTTCCGGCTCGGGCAGCCCCTGCTGGCGGCCGAAGGCGATGATCAGCGCCGCCGTGGACACGGCATGTTCGCTGGCGTAGGCATCCTCGCGCTTCAAACGAGCGAGCGGCACCAGGGCATCGGGATTGCGCGTCACCGACTCCAGCATCTTGCTGATCAGCGGCTCCAGATGCGCCGCATCGACGCCCCGGCCGGCTCGCGCGGCCAGCATCAGGCCGGTTACGCCGTCGCTGGCCTCGCGCAGCAGGCGCGTCGCCCGCCGCCGTTCCTCGCCGAGCGACACCTTGTGCGGCATGGCTGCCTTGATCTCGGCCAGCGACTTGAATTTCTGCTCGATGGCATTGATGCGGGCGATCGGCGAAGGCGGCAGGTCGATGCCCTTGGCGGTGTCGATGCTGACCTCGACGATACCTTCGTCCTTGAGCTTCCAGATATGCTCCTCGTCACGCACCTTGAAGCGCTTGATCCAGATCGAATGATCCAGCCAACGCTTGTGCAGATCCACGACATACATGCCGGGGAGCAGTTGCTCGATGGAGATTTTGCGGATCATGCCGGGGCGCGGGCTATTTGTTAGCCGCCTCCGCTTCACGGCGCTCGGTCTCGCGCATCTTTTCAGCCAGCTTGCGGGCGTGTGCCTCCTGCTTGTGGCGCAGCCTTTCGGCGTCGGCCGCCTTGCGCTTTTCGCCTTCGGTGGCCTTGGCTGCCTTGTCGGCCTGCATCGCTTCGATCTTGTCCTGCGCAGCCTGCCGGGTCGCTTCGGTCTGCGCCTCGCGAGCCTCCAGGTCGGCCGCCTGCCTCGGCGCGTCTTCGGCCTTCTGGCGGTCGCGCTGGGCGATCTGCTCCTTCTTGACGGCACGTTCGATGGCCTTGCCCTCGCTCTCCAGGCGCTGCGCCTCGTGGCTGGCTTTCAGGTATTCCAGACGCGCATCGTTGCGGCAGGCATTGACCAGGAACTTCTTGTCGCAAGCCAGCGTTTTGGCTTCCAGCGCCTGCTTGGCGTCATCCTTGATTGTCCGGCTTTCGACCAGCAGGGCCGCCGCCTTGTCCAGGCGCGCCGCCCAGTCGGCCTCCTGGGCCGCGTTGACGCCACCCTCGGCGAAGGCTGCCAGCGGCAGCCACAGCGCGACGATCAGGCCGGCAACCACTGATGGGGATCGATTTTCCATTTCTCGTAACTCTCGCAACTGGCAATACGATCCTGCACCTTGGCCAGATCGACGATTTCCGGCGGCACGTAATGCTGCTGGCCGGCGTGGTAGAAGATGCGCACCACCGGCTCCAGCAGCTTGCCTTCGTTCTGCTCGACGACGACGCCCATGCGGTTGCTCTCCAGCCGCACCAGCGCCCCGGTCGGGTAGATGCCGACAGCGCGGATGAAGGTCTGCACCAGTTGCGGATCGAAGTGGTGCTTGCTCCATTCGAGCAGCTTCTTCATGGCCTGGGTGGGCGGCATGCCACGGTTGTAGACCTTGTCGGAGGTGATGGCATCGTAAACATCGACGATGGCTGCCATCTGGCCGTAGAGCGAAATCTGCTTGCCCTGCAGGCGGTTCGGGTAGCCACTGCCGTCGATGCGCTCGTGATGCTCGGCGACAACCTGCCGGGTGATCTTGCCGATGCCGGGTACGCCGTCGATCAGGCGCAGGCTTTCATTGACGTGCGACTGCATCCTGGCGAATTCGTCGTCAGTCAGCTTGGCCGGCTTGTTGAGGATGGCGTCCGGCACATGCGCCTTGCCGATATCGTGCAGCAAACCGCCCAGGGCCAGCTCGCGAATCACTTCCTTGGGCTGCTTCATGGCGCGCCCGAAGGCGATGAGCAGCGCTGCGACACCGACCGAATGCTCGAAATTGTAGTCGTCGAGGTTTTTCAGCCGCGCCAGGGGGAGCAGGGCATCCTGGTGGCGAAACACCGACTCGACCATGCCATCAACCAAGGGCTCGACGCGCTCCATGCGGATCGGCTGGCCAAGGCGTACGTCGTCCAGCACCAGGCGAGCCAGCTTGTTCGCCTCGCCATGCAGGCGACGGGCGCGGGCCGCCTCGTCCTTCAGTTCGACAACAATGGGCTTTTCGGCCTGCTTCTGGGCGATTTCCTGCAGGCGGCGTTCGAGGTCGGCATTGACCTCGGCTTGCGGCCGGGCGGTAAAAAGATCCGCCCCCTTCAGCGTGTCGATGTACAACTCGCGGATGCCGAGATTGACGATCTTGTCGCAAGTCGCCTGATCGCGCACGAAGAAGGCGTTGGACATGAAGGGATGATCGAGCCAGCCACAATTCAGGTCGTGGATGTACATGCCCGGCTGGAGCTGGTCGGCGCGAATCTGCTTGATCATGCGGGAATTCTAGCAGGCTGTCGGAAGGCGTTGAGAAAATGCAGGTTAAATCGAAGAAACACCCACAACTATTGGAATATCGGCAAGTTTTCCCGTTCATTGACCCCTGCCGCACGGAGTGGCGCACAGCGGCCGGCTTATAATCGCCCCCCTTATGATCGCTCTCCGCCAAGTCACCTTCGCCCGCGCCGGCCGCCCACTGGTCGTCGACGCCTCCGTCCAGATTCACCCCGGCTGGAAAGTCGGCGTCGTCGGCGCCAACGGCTGCGGCAAATCCAGCCTGTTTGCGCTGCTCGCCAACGAACTGCACGCCGAGGCCGGCGATGTCGATATCCCGGCCAGCTGGCACATCGCCCGCGTCGCCCAGGAAACCCCGGCCCTGCCCGATGCCGCCATCGACTTCGTGCTCGACGGCGACGTTGAATTACGCCGCATCGAGCGCGAACTGGTCGAGGCCGAAGCGAAAGGCGACGGCGAGGCCATCGGCCACCTGCACGCCCGCTACGGCGAAATCGGCGGCTATTCGGCCAAGGCCCGCGTTGCCGAGGTACTGCACGGCCTGGGCTTCTCCGATGCCGATTTCCAGCGCCCGGTAGCCGACTTCTCCGGCGGCTGGCGCGTCCGCCTCAACCTGGCGCGCGCCCTGTCCTGCCGCGCCGACCTGCTGCTGCTCGACGAGCCGACCAACCACCTCGATCTCGACGCCGTGTTCTGGCTGGAAAGCTGGCTGAAGAACACGCCGGCCACCCTGCTGCTCATTTCACACGACCGCGACTTCCTCGATGCCGTAGTCGGCCAGATCATCGCCATCGACCTGCAGCGCCTGAGCCTGACCACAGGGGGTTACTCCGACTACGAGCGGGCTCGCGCCGCCCGGCTGGCCACCCAGCAAGCGAGCTATGAAGCCCAGCAGCGCGAAATCGCCCACCTGACGCGCTTCGTCGAGCGTTTCAAGGCCAAGGCCACCAAGGCACGCCAGGCGCAAAGCCGGGTCAAGATGCTGGAGCGCATGGAAATCATCGCCGCCGCCCACGTCGATTCGCCCTTCCATTTCAGCTTCCGTGAGCCAAGCGCCCTGCCCGACCCGCTGCTGGTCGTCGAAAACGCCTCGGCCGGCTACGGCGACCGCAAGATTCTCGACCGCATCGGCATGGTGCTCCGCCCCGGCTGCCGCATCGGCCTGCTCGGCCGCAACGGCGCCGGCAAATCGACGTTAATCAAGCTGCTCGCCGGGGCGGTCGCCCAACAAGGTGGCGAGCGCAAGGAAGCCAAGGCGCTGAACATCGGCTATTTCGCCCAGCACCAGCTCGAACAGTTGCGCCCCGACGAATCGCCGCTGCAACACATGAGCCGCCTCGAACCGCTGACGCCCGAGCAGGAACTGCGCGACTACCTGGGTGGCTTCGACTTCCGCGGCGACATGGCGACACGTGCCATCGAGCCCTTCTCCGGCGGCGAAAAGACCCGGCTGGCGCTGGCCCTGCTCATCCGCACCCGGCCCAACCTGCTGCTCCTCGACGAGCCGACCAACCATCTCGACCTCGAAATGCGCGAGGCGCTGACCTTCGCCATGCAGGATTTCGAAGGCGGCATGGTTTTCGTGTCGCACGACCGCCATCTGTTGCGCACCTGCGCCGACGAACTGCTGCTCGTCGCCGACGGCAAGGTCACGGAATTCGACGGCGACCTCGACGACTACGCCGCCTGGCTGGCCGCCCAGCGCAACGCGGAGAAATCGCCGGAACCCGACGTCGCCGCCGAAAAGGCCGAGCGCCTGAACCAGCGCGCCGAAGCCAAGGCCAACCGGCAGGCGCTACTCGCCCAGCGCCGCCCGCTGCTCAAGGAAATCGAGCAACTGGAACGCCAGCTGGCCAAGTGGAATGAGGAAAAGGCGGCGCTCGACGCCCAGTTTGCCGATCCGGATTTCTACGCCACGGTCGACCGGGTGAAAAGCGAGGAGATGCACAAGCAGGCCGGCCTACTCGGCGAGCAGATCGACGAGGCGGAAATGCGCTGGCTGGAAGT
>CAZDRS010000126.1:0-6707 GCA_964507585.1 uncultured Dechloromonas sp. | reverse complement strand
GCGCTCGGCGTGCTTGCCGGATCGGGCAGATTGACGCTCAGGGTTTGGGTTTGCGGCGGATAGCAGACGCCGGCATCGGCACAGCCCTGGGCGGTGACCTTGAGGTTCAGGGCCAGCGCCCCGGAGGCATTCCGTTCGACCGGCACGCGGGCGACGACGCCCTTGTAATAGACCTCGACCTTGCCGAAGTTGTCGTCGTTCTTTTCCTTGCCCTTCGGGAAAACCGGCTCGCCGAGCTTGGCGGCATCGCCCTCGGCAACGACGCGGAATTTTTCGCGATAGAGGTAGTAGCCCTTGGCGATCTCATAGCTGACTTCGATGGTCTGGCCGTCGAGGGCACGCACGCTGGGCTTGAAGGCGACGGCCGGGTCGAGGAATTCCTCGGCGTGGGCCAGGGAAGCGAGCAGCGAGAAGAGGAAGAGGAGGATGCGCATGGTCATTGGAGCGTTTCGGCGGCCACCCAGTTCAGGTAGGCCGGCAAGCCGGCAGCGACCGGCAGGGCGATGATTTCGGGAAGGTCGTAGGGGTGCCGTTGGCGGATAGCGGCTTCAAGTGCCGGGTAGTTGGCGGCGGTGGTCTTGATCAGCAGCGGTACTTCCACAGCCGATTCGACGGCGCCTTGCCAGCGATAGATCGATTGCACGCGCGGCAGGATGTTCACGCAGGCGGCGAGTTTTTCCTCGACCACGGCCAGCGCGATGCGGTTGGCCGTTTCTTCGTCCGGGCAGTTGGTGATGACGAGCTGGATATCCATTAGCGAATTCTACTTTAGCAGGCGGCGCCGGGTCAGGCGCAGGGCGATGGCGAAGGCTACGGCGGCGGTGACGAGTAGTGCAATGATGTGGATCAGGGCGTCGGCCGGTACCTGGCCGGCAAGCAGCGGGCGAACCAGCGCGACGCCTTGGGCGAGCGGCAGCCACTGGCCGACAGCGGCCAGCCAGCCGGGTAGCTGGCCGGTCGGGAAGAAGACGCCGGAAATCAGCGTCATCGGTGTGATGAACAGCGTGAAGTAGTACATGAAGAAGTCGTAGCTCGGCGCCAGTGCGTTCCAGATCAGGCCAAGCGCCGCGAAAGCGAGGCCGGTCAGCACGATGGCGGGTAGCGCCCACAAGGCCAGCGGGCCGTGGGTCAGGCCCATGCCGGTGATGACGATCAGGATGGCCGCACCGGAGAACAGCGACTTGGTCGCTGCCCAGAACAACTCGCCGGCCACCACGTCGGCCAGGCCGAGCGGCGTGTTGAGGATGGCGTCCCAGGTTTTCTGCACATGCATGCGCGAGAAAGCCGAGTACAGGGCTTCGAAAGTGGCGGCGTTCATGGTCGAGGCGCATACCGTGCCGGCGGCCAGGAAGGCGACGTAGGGCCGGCCGTCGATGCTCGGCAGCATGGTGCCCAGGCCGTAGCCAAGGCCAAGCATGTAGATCAGCGGGTCGGCCAGGTTGCCGAGGATGGAGGGGAGCGCCAGCTTGCGCCAGACGAGGAAGTTGCGCTGCCACACCGGCAGGAAGCCGAGCAGGTTGGGGCGATGGGCAGGCAGCGTGGCGGGCATCGAAAGGCGACTGAGCGGAGGACGGGATGCCATTTTAGGGCCAGCCGGCCCGCCCGGTCGTAATGCTTTGTGACGCCCTAAGCCATCAGGCCGCTACTTCCGGCAGGCAGGCCCCGGCCAGTGCCGGCAGGTCGTCTTCGTTCAGGCCGAGGCAGGCCAGGCACCCGGCCCCCAGCTTTTGCCATTCGCTGGTCTGCGACTGGGCGGTTTTCTGCTGGATCAGGTATTCGGCCAACTGGGCGACGGCGATCAGGTAGCGGCTGCGCGGTGGGATGTCGAGGCTGCCATCGAGGGCGGCCGGGTCGTGATGATGGCGGATGGCCTGGCAGGTTTCGATGGGCAGCAACCAGTCCTCGGCCAGCTCGGCACCGACCAGGGTGTGGTTGAGGCTGATCGCCTGTTCCTCGACTTCGGTGAATAACAGGCTGCTTTCCTGGTTGGCGCGGGCGAGCACGTCGCGGTATTCCGGGAAGGGAATCATCAGCATCGGGATGCCGCAATCGCGGAACAGCGCAAAGGTGTGGGCGTCCTCGGGGCGAATGCCCAGGCTGTTGCCCAGGTGCTTGACCAGCATGGCCGAGGTTTCGGCCGTTGCCGCCGAGGCATCCCAGAAGCGCTCCATGTTCGGCACATGCTTGAAGGCCTGCTGCAGGGCCAGCCCGGCGATGGTCTTGACCACCAGCTTGAGGCCGAGCACGAGCAGGGCTTCCTGGATGGTCGGCACCTTCTTGCCGAAGGAAAAGAAAGGCGAGTTGGCAACCTTGATCATGCCCGCCGACAGGCCGACGTCGTGGCTGAGCAGCTTGGCCAGGTGAAGGAAATCCGGCTCGTCCTTGGCGGCCTCCCGCTCGATCTGGCTGAGGATGGTCGGGCGCGGCGGAATGCCGATGTCGCGCACCGCGATCTTCATCCGGTTCTCGACGGCCTCGGCGCCTGGTTTTTCCTCTGCACCGGGTGATTGCTGGCTGGCTTCCATGTTGGGTACGGGCGGGGATATAAGTGACGAATTATATGCCTATTGGCATAGGCGGAAGCCGACTATAACCGCGCCGCGCTGCGATTTCCTTGATCTGTAGCGCGCGTAGGCAAAACGAAGCCATCGCGGGCGCCCGGTTGGCACCTGCGATGGCTTCGCTGGGCGAGCCGGCCAAGCGCCGGCCCGAGGGGGTCAGCAGCCCGAAGTACGCTTGAAGGACTTGCTCTTGTTGCCGTTGCTATCGTACTTGGCGCGGATTTCGTCGCCTTCCTGGATACGCTTGTCCTTGAACTTGTCCAGGGTTTCGTCATCGTTGATGTTGATGGTGACGGAATTGCCGGACTTGACGTCCTTCAGGGTGGCTTCGGCCGACTTGCCGTCGCCGGCGACCTTCAGCTTGGTGATGGTGCCGACCATCTTGACTTCCTCGGCCGAGGCGATCGGCGAGACGGTCAGGGCAGCGCTAGCCAGGGCGATGGAAGCGAGCAGTTGGGTGAGTTTACGCATGGGGTTCTCCTGTGAACGATGGGGGTTTAGAACTTGACCTCGAAAGTCGCGTAGGCGTTGTAGGCCTTGGACAACGGAGTCATCGGCAGCACGGTGGCCGCTGTCACGTCGGACAGCTTGACCGGGGCGCCCATCCAGTTGTTGCTGCCGGTGTACTGGAAGTCGTAATACTGGAAGCCGAGGCGGAAGAAGGCCTTGGCCAGGCGGGACGAGATCGGCTTCTGGTCGAGTTCCTGGATGGCGTAGATCTCATACACGTTGCCGCGCGTGCCGACCTTGGAAGTCCAGGCGTCCGAGGAGGCCGGCGAGAAGGTGATCCAGTTCTTGGAGCCGTGGTTGTATTCGACGCCCAGCTTGGTCTTCGACGGCAGGTCGTAGCGCAGGCCGAGGTAGAAGGCGCTGCCGGTCTTGTCCTTGGCGCTTTCGGCGGCACCCAGCTGGCCGGTGAGCAGGCCGAGGCCGACCATCGACTGCGAGGTGTTGTCGTTGGGGTGCGTCCGGCTCAGGCCGAAATCGGCAAACCAGTTGAGCTCGCCCGGGCCGACGCGCTTGATGGTGCCGAGGGCGCCAACGCCGTACCAGTCGATGTCGCCGACGTTGGTGCTCGGGGCCATGTTCATGCCCCAGGCCGACGCGTAGAGCTTGGGTGAATCGAAGACGTTCATGCCGCGATTCCATTGCAGCCAGAAGCGCAACTGGTCGGTGTCGATCGGCACGATGGAGACGCCGAGCATGTCGGTATCCTTCAGCGAGTTGCCGAGTGCCTTGCTGAAGCCGCTTTCATAGCCGCGGCCATAGCAGATCTTGGCGAAGGCGCCCGGCAGTTCGTCGATATCCGGCGCCCAGCCGAGGGTCATGCCATCGAAGGCATAGTCGACGAGCAGGGCCGGCGCGCCGCCGGTACCGGGGCGCGGATCGTTCTGGCGCAGGTGGGCCGGTGTGCCGTTGGTGGAGGGGCGGCGACCGACCGAGAACCAGATGCCTTCGTCGGCGATGTTGTTCCACGAGGCATAGACGCGGTCGACATTGAGGTAGTTGCTGGACGGGATGTGGCCGATGGTGCCGTCGAAGACGCCGATGCGGTCGGCGAAGTAGCCGCCGGTAGCGGCGCTGTCGTCGTTGTTGCCGAAGGTCTTGTACATCATCAGGCGGGCGGAGACCGAGACGTTTTCCGTTGCCTTGGCGTTCAGGTTGAGACCGAAACGGTTGGTGTACATCGTTTCGTTCTTCGGCTTGTAGCTGGCCATTGCTACCGGGCCGGAGTCGGTCATCGCGGTGTAGGCTTTGGTCTGGCCGCTCAGGCTATCCATGCGGAACTGGTAGTCGCCGCCCACGGTCAGCCACTTGTCGAGGGCCCTGTCCTCGTTCTTCTTGACCTTGTCCTTCACCTCGCTGACGGCGGCAACCGCCTGCTTGCTGGCTTCCTGGCTGGCCTGCACCTGGGTTTTCAACTGCTCCAGTTGCTGGGTCAAGGCTTCGATCTTTTTCAGCAGTTCCGCATCGGCAGCCTGGGCGCCGAACGGGATGAAAAGGCTGGCGACCAGACCGGCCAGCCGCTTGCGCGAAATGAGTGTGCGCGTCATGTGTGGTTCCCCCGAATAAATCCTTAGCCCGCCTTGGTGGCGTGCGCTTGGTCGTGTTCGTCCTCTTCTTCCCAGCCGGTGATCATGGCCTTGATGTGGGCGAAGACCGTGTGGCCGGTCGTCGTCAGATAGACGTGGATGAAGAAGAAGGCGGTGATCATGTAGGCGCCGAGTACGTGCAGCGTGGCGATCCATTCCAGCGACAGGCTCTTGTCGATGCCGAGCCTGGCCCAGTCGCCGTAGAACAGGTAGAACAGGCCGCTGCCCCAGATCAGTGGCGAGATGAAGGCGAGCAGGGCCAGGTAGGCCAGGCGCTGCAGCGGGTTGTGCTTCTGGCTGACCGTCTTCTTGAACGGGTGCGGCGCGTTGGTGAAGATGCCGACCGTGTAGTACTTGATCATCGCGCCGACATTCTTCAGCGACGGCAGGTATTGCCGCCATTCGCCGGTGGTGAATTGCCAGAAGATGGTGAAGGCCCACAGCGTGAGCAGCGTCCAGGCGGCCAGGCTGTGCAGTTGCACGGCCTTCTTGAAGCCGATCAGCGTGTAGCTGCCATGCACTTCGAAGCCGGTGATCATCATGCCGATGATCAGCAGCGCCTGCGACCAGTGCCAGAAACGCTCGTAACGCTTGTAGATGTAGATGCGATTGCTCATGTTTATTTCTCCTTGCGACGGGTCGCGATACGAACCACGCCATGCAACAGGCCACCGCCGATGGCGCCGGCGATCATCAGGCCACCCAGCAGGTCAAGCCAGCCCTTGGTGTCGCGGCCGGGCATATAGACGCCGGTGATCGACTTGAGGCGACCGTCGTCGGCGCGGGTATGGCATTCCTGGCAGGGAACCGCCTTGTCCTTGGGGGCGACCATGTGGGTGATCGGCCACATGCCGCGCGTCTCGATGAAGTCGTACTTGCCCGAGAAGGTCTTGCCGACCGAAGCCATGCCGGCAGTCAGGGCCTTGTTCCAGTCGAGGTTCGTCCAGTAGGCGCTGTCGTCGTTGCCGGCCAGGTGGTTGACCGTCAGCGTCTTGTTGCCGACGTCGTACGGTTGCTTGCCCTTGAATATCTTGACCGGCCAGATCATCGACTTGCCGTCGTCCGGGCTGCCTTCGAACTTGTTGATGAAGATCGGCTCGTTGGCTTTCTCGATCTTGTCGTCGGCCAGCGTGTACTTCACCTTGCCGTTGAACCAGACATATTCGGGCTTGACGTTATCGCCATAGACGAAGTCGCCCTTGCTGCCGATATAGACGGTGTGGCCTTCCTCGTTCTTGACAACGAGCGGCTTGCCATCCTTGTCGCGCTTGCCGGCGGTAGACCAGTCCCACGACATCTTGGTCGGCACGTCGCCGCGGGCGAAAGCCGGGATGTGGCAGGTCTGGCAGGCCAGCTTGGCAGTGTGCGTGTTCAGCATGGCTTCCTTCTTGTGCGGGGCCTGGCCGTGGCAGGACTGGCAGGTGCTCGGATTGTCATGCTCATGCTTGCCGCGAATTTCCGGGCTGCCCTTGTCCATCGCGGTAGGTGCGTAGCGGCTGCCGGGCACCTGGTGGCCGTCGGTCTTGTGGCAGGTGGCGCAGGTGAAATTGCCGCCGTCGGCCGACATGTGAACGTCGAGTTCCTTGTCCGGATTGTCCAGCGAGCTGTCGAGGTCGCCGTGCTTGACGCCATCGCCGCCGCCGCCGTTGTAGTGGCAACCACCGCAGGTCTGGCGGCGGGTCTTGCCGATCTTCTGGGCGATTTCGGACAGGTTGATGCCCTTGACGATCTTGCCGGAGCCCGGCGGGAACTCGGTGTCCTTGGTCACCGGGCTGCCGAAGAAGCCGGACGGCTTCTTGTACTTGCCGGTCTGGTCATGGCAGACCAGGCAGTCCACGTTGGTCTCGGACGTCAGGTCGAAATTCTGGTTCTCGGTACCGTAGCCAATGTGGCAGGTGGCGCAGAAACCGTAGTTCGATGCGGTCGAGGTGCAGAAGTTGTTGATCAGGTGCTTCTTGCCGAGCAACTGGTTGGTTTCCGGGTTGCGGTATTCCCAACTCCAGTGCTTGGTCATGTGCACCTGCTTGGCTGCCTCGGTGTGGCAGGACAGGCA
>CAZDRS010000125.1:0-6713 GCA_964507585.1 uncultured Dechloromonas sp. | reverse complement strand
GTTGTAGAACGGACGCTTCTTGGCGCCACCACGGGCAAGACGGATAACAACCATGGGAATACTTTCGTTAGCTGGAAAAAAGACCCGGAATTATAGCGCTTTATCAAGGAAAAACAAGCCACTTAGGGGAGCAAGGAATCCATCCGTTTTGCCGTAGCGGAGAAAACCCGACGAACGGCAATGGCGGAAAAGTAAATTTTTGTTATTCTCAGAAACCTATGCCTCGCCCTGCAGACCTCATCGCCCCGGTCAACCCGGAAGCCAATATCAAGAGCATTCTTGAATGGTTGGCCTTGGCGCATGGCCGCTCAGGTGCCGACGATGCCGAGCAACTGCTCCGCCAACTGCGTTTGCTACGTGAAACGCCGGTACCCTGCGCGCAGCGCCTCAAGCTGCTTGACTTGCTGTACAGCCAGTCCGAAAGAATCACCAAGGCCGAACTGCCCCGGCTGAACGAAGTGACGCTACCCATTTCCCGCAAATTGCGGCAACGGGTGCGCACCTTGCTGGACATTCTGGAAATACTGACCCAGGACTACTTCAACACCCTCGCCGAGCTCTTCGATCCGCAGGGAGAGAGTTCGCCACGCCTGCCGCACACCTCGCTGCGCCGGGCGATGCACGCCATTGCCTGGCAGGTACGCATCTCCCACATGATTGCCGCACCAACGCCAATCGGCCTCTGGCAACAGTTGCATGCGGCTTTCCGTACAGCCCGACGCCTCGGCCTGGATGAATTCCCTGGCCCCAATTGCGGCCCCAGCATACGGCGGATTTACACCTCCATCCTGCTCGCGGCGATTGCCCAGCCGGTCTCTTTCTCGGCCGAGGAACTGGAATTCATCGGTGAGTACATCGATAAATGCACGCCCGACATCGAATTGGCGAACACGCCCCCCCTCGACGCCGAAGGTATTTTCTGGATCGACCCCGAACGGGATTTCCCCGCTCACGCACTGATCCGACGTATTCCCAGCCCTGAAGCCGAGGTTCTGTATTTCTCCTGCGACGCCCTTGCAGCGCAGGCCGAGAAGCATCGCGCGGAGCTCCTGCAGAACGTACCGGCGGAATTGCTCAACCTGCCGAAATTTGCCAACTCCCACGCCGGGCCTGGCGTACTGAACCGCCTCATCCAACTCTGGGGACACCCCGCCAAACGACGCTTCCCCCGCCGGCGCCAGTCCTACCGGGCCAATCTGTGCTCGGGGCTGGGCAATCTCTGGCACCTGATGAAGACGGCAGATACCAAGGTCGAACTGAGCGAATGGATGGTGACCAACGAAAGCCCGGAGGGCTATGCGCTGATGCACATGTCCGGGCACACCAACGACGTTCGGGTGGGTGACATCGTTGCGCTTCAAGCCACCGAGGAACGCACAGGCAGCACACAACTCTGGCATGTCTGCATCATTCGCTGGGCGATGTCCGAAAACCCGGAGCACATCGAACTGGGATTGCAATTGCTGGCCCCCAAGGCCACCTCGGTGGAACTCGCTCACCCATTCGAACTCGATGCCAGCAAGATTCCGGCGCTGATGCTGCCGGCCACACCGCCGCTTCGCCCCACCCAGTCGCTGATCGTCCCACCGGGAACGATTCACGAAAATATGCGACACATCGTCGTGTTGCTGGAAGAGGACAACTTGAACATCCGCGAATTGCAGGCTCACGAATTATGCGAACAAACCAGTTCGATCGAGATTTTCAGCGTTTCGGCGGACGGCTCACGGTAGCCGCAATCAAACCACCGAACAGAACCACCGCCCAGGACAGGTGCAGCCAGACAAGAAAGACGGGAAATACGGCAAAGGCACCATAGATGCTTTTCAGCATGGCCGAACTGACGAGAAAAGCCTCGAATACCTTCTGCATCAGGGAAAAGGCCAGAGTGGCGAAGATGCCGCCGGTCAGCGCCGCCCGCTTCGACACCTCGGCATTGGGCACGGCGTAGTACAGGAACGAGAAGAACAGCCCCAGCAAAAGCATGGCCAATGCTTTCAGCGCCAGTTGCCGGAACCACAGGGGCTCATCGAACAGGCCAAGTGAGACGGTGACGGCAAACGACATGACGCCGGCCACCGCACCGAGCAAAAAGGGCCAGACCATCATCACGAAAGCGTAGAGCCGCAAGCGCGCCAGCAAGGGACGCGGCTTGACCAGCCAGAGGTGGTTGAACGCCCGCTCGATGGTATTCATCAGCAAGAAAGCCGTCACGCTCAGCAAGCCGATACCGGCCCAGGTCAATTGCTGCGCCTTGTGCGAGAACTTGCCGATATTGCCCGCGATCGCCACGGCCGCCCCGCTTGGCAGGAGCGCCTCGCGGATCAGCAAGTCGAGACGATTGACCAGCATGTCGAGATAAGGCACCGCACCAGCCACAGCCAGGACAACAGCAACCAGCGGCACCAGGGCCATCAAGGTCGTAAACGCCAGGGCCGCGCTGGTCTGCATCATGTTCTCGGTTTGAAATCGACGCAGAATGCCGAACAGGCCGGGCGGCCGGGAAGCAGTCTGTCGGGAGCGGGGGCGCTTGTGCATGGGGCCGTATAATAGCCGACCATGCTCGATATCCTCGTCCTCTACTACAGCCACCGCGGCTCGGTACGCGCATTGGCCGAACGCATCGCCTGCGGCATCGAATCGATCGACGGCATGCAGGCTCGCCTACGCACCGTTCCCCGCGTTTCCAGCGTCTGCGAGGCTACGGAAGCGCCAATACCGGAAGCCGGCGCCCCCTACGTCGAACTGTCGGATCTACAGGAATGCGCAGCGCTTGCCTTGGGCAGCCCGGTTCGCTTCGGCAACATGGCTGCACCGATGAAATACTTCTGGGATAGCACCATCGCCACCTGGCAAAACGGCACCCTGGCCGGCAAGCCGGCCTGTGTCTTCACATCGAGCGGCAGCCAGCATGGCGGCAACGAGACGACGCTGCTGTCGATGACCCTGCCCCTGCTCCACCACGGCATGCTGATCATGGGCCTGCCCTTTACCGAGCCGGAACTCTCATCGACCACGAGCGGCGGCAGCCCTTATGGCGCCAGCCATATTGCCGGCCATAACGGCAACCCGCAATTGACCAGCGACGAAAGCAAGCTGGCTTACGCCATGGGCAAGCGCCTTGCCCTGCTCACCGAAAAACTGAACCGCCCGTGAACGCCCAACGCTACCAAACCGCCGCCAGTCTCAGCCTGATTCTGCTCATCGCCCTCTGCCTCGCCTGGGAAGGCTGGCTCGCCCCGTTGCGCCCGGGCGGCTCATGGATGATCCTCAAGGGGGCCGTTCTGCTGTTGCCGCTCTTCGGCATCTTGCGCGGCAGACGCTACACCTACAAATGGCTGTCGCTGTTCATCCAGTTTTACCTGCTGGAAGGTCTGCTGCGTGCCACCAGCGACAATGGCCTGTCGCAACGACTGGCTGTTGGCGAAACCCTGTTGGCCACCGTTCTCTTTGCCACCGCGGTACTCTACATCCGCGCCACGCGATCAACCGCCCCCAAAGAAAAAGCCGCCCAGTCGAACTGAAGCAGCTTTCCGGCTGGGCGACGAAGTATCAAACGTCGCCCTGGGCCTTCACCTTGTCCAGGCTGGAATGCAGCTTGTTCAGCGCATTCAGGTAGGAGCGGGCCGACGCGATGACGATATCGGTATCGGCACCATTGCCATTCACGATGCGCTCACCCTTGGCCAAACGCGTCGTCACCTCACCTTGGGCATCGGTGCCGGTGGTAATGGCATTGACCGAGTAAAGCAGGAGCTCGGCACCACTGCCGGCAATGCTTTCGATGGCCTTGAAGGTCGCATCGACCGGGCCACCGCCACCCGCCTGGGCCTTGTGCTCGACGCCACCGACATTCAGGATGACCTCGGCAACCGGCATTTCCCCCGTCTCGGAACAAACGCGCGAATAGACCAGCTTGTAGTGTTCCTGATCCGGCGTGACGACCTCGTCGGAGACCAAGGCATGCAGGTCTTCGTCAAAAATCTCATGCTTGCGGTCGGCCAGTTCCTTGAAGCGGGCGAAGGCGGCATTGAGCGCCTCGTCGCTCTCAAGCTCGATGCCGAGTTCGGACAGACGGGTCTTGAAGGCATTGCGTCCGGAGTGCTTGCCGAGCACCAGCTTGTTCTGCGTCCAGCCCACATCCTGGGCACGCATGATCTCGTAGGTTTCGCGGTGCTTCAGTACGCCGTCCTGATGGATGCCCGACTCGTGCGCAAAAGCATTGGCACCGACCACCGCCTTGTTCGGCTGCACCGGATAACCGGTAATCTGCGAAATCAGCTTGGAAGCCGGCACGATCTGCGTCGTTTCGACGCGCGTGTCGACCGGGAAAATATCCGGCCGCGTCCGCACAGCCATGACGATTTCCTCCAGCGCGGCATTGCCGGCCCGCTCACCCAGTCCGTTGATCGTGCACTCGACCTGGCGCGCCCCGGCCAGCACGGCGGCCAGCGAGTTCGAGACCGCCAATCCCAGATCGTTATGGCAATGTACCGACCACACGACCTTGTCCGAGTTCGGCACCCGCTCGATCAGCTGGCGCATGGTTTCCGCGTACTGGAACGGGATGGCATAGCCCACCGTATCCGGCACGTTGATGGTCTTGGCGCCCGCCTTGATGACTGCCTCGAAGATGCGGCACAGGAAATCGATCTCCGAACGCCCGGCATCCTCGGCCGAGAATTCGATATCGTCGGTATATTGCCGCGCCCAGCCGATGGCCTTGACTGCCTGCTCGACCACCTGATCCGGCGTCATGCGCAGCTTCTTCTCCATGTGGATCGGCGAGGTGGCAATAAACGTATGAATCCGCCCCGACTTGGCCGGCTTGATCGCCTCACCGGCACGGAGGATGTCGTTCTCGTTGGCCCGCGCCAGTGAGCAGATGGTGGAATCCTTGATCGCCTGGGCAATGGAATGGATGGCATCGAAATCGCCAGGCGACGCGGCGGCAAAACCGGCCTCGATCACATCGACGCGCATCTTTTCCAGTTGGCGGGCAACGCGAATCTTCTCTTCCTTGGTCATCGACGCGCCCGGGCTTTGCTCGCCATCGCGCAGGGTCGTATCGAAAATAACCAGATGCTGTTTCATATGAACTCCGGGAATTACTTGGTCTTATGCTTGAGCAGACCGATTGCCGCCTGAACGTAGCCAGACAAACCATAGACAACGAAGAAACCGAACAGTGCAATTTCCGGGCTATAGGCAACCAAGGCAAAACCCAGGGCAATCGCCGCAATCACGAAAAAGGGCACGCTCTTCTTCAGGTTGACGTCCTTGAAGCTGTAGAAGCGGATATTCGAAACCATGGTCACACCGGCGAATACCGTGAGTGCGCAAGCCAACCAACGCACATCGGCCCCGCCCACGCCCGTCTCGATGCACACCCAGACCAGGCCGGCAACCAACGCGGCAGCAGCCGGTGAAGGCAATCCCTGGAAGTAGCGCTTGTCCATCACTTCCAGCGTCGTATTGAAGCGCGCCAGGCGCAAGGCTGCCCCGGCGCAGTAGATGAAGGCGGCGATCCAGCCCAGGCGGCCGAGATCGCGCAAAGCCCATTCGTACATGACGAGAGCCGGTGCCGCACCAAAGCTGACCATGTCGGACAAGGAATCGTATTCGGCACCGAACGCCGACTGGGTATTGGTCAGGCGCGCCACCCGGCCATCCAGGCCATCGAGCACCATGGCAATGAAGATCGCCATCGCCGCCCGGGCGAAGTCCCCCTGCATGGCCTGTACGATGGCAAAGAATCCGGCAAACAAAGCCGCCGTCGTAAACAAATTGGGCAGCACGTAAATACCGCGCCGTTTCACCTCGGGATTGAACAAGGACTTACGGGGCTTGAGTTCGGTCATGGGTCACAAATCAACAGGCAATCCGAAAAGGATACACCCGGAAAGCATCAAAATCCGCAAACGACAAGGGCGGTGCAGAATCCGCACCGCCCTCAAAGCAATCACGGAGCCAGGCGCGAGGGCGAAAACAGTACGTTAGTACGGCCAGCCCAAGCAACAATGCTCCGTCGAGCTATCAACGATCCAATTAGTTCTTGGACTGGTCGACCAGCTTGTTCTTCTTGATCCACGGCATCATGTCGCGCAGCTGGCCACCGACCGTTTCGATCTGGTGCACAGCGTTCAGACGACGACGAGCGGTCATCGAAGGATAGTTGGTACGGCCTTCGAGGATGAACATCTTGGCGTATTCGCCAGTCTGGATGCGCTTCAGGGCATTGCGCATGGCGACGCGCGACTGCTCGTTGATGACTTCCGGACCGGTCACGTACTCGCCGTATTCGGCGTTGTTCGAGATCGAGTAGTTCATGTTGGCGATGCCGCCTTCGTACATCAGGTCGACGATCAGCTTCAGCTCGTGCAGGCACTCGAAGTAGGCCATTTCCGGAGCGTAGCCGGCTTCAACCAGGGTTTCGAAGCCCATCTTGACCAACTCCACGGCACCGCCGCACAGAACGGCTTGCTCGCCGAACAGGTCGGTTTCGGTTTCTTCGCGGAAGTTGGTTTCGATGACGCCACCCTTGGTGCCACCATTGGCAGCAGCGTAGGACAGGGCGATGTCCTTGGCCTTGCCGGACTTGTCCTGGTAAACGGCGATCAGGGACGGCACGCCGCCACCCTTCAGGTACTCGGAACGGACGGTGTGGCCCGGGCCCTTCGGGGCAACCATGATGACGTCCACGTCAGCGCGCG
>CAZDRS010000124.1:0-6817 GCA_964507585.1 uncultured Dechloromonas sp. | reverse complement strand
ACTTGATGCGGTCGTCGGCAATGCCATGCACGAAATGCTTGTCGATCTTGACGAACTCCGGCCGCAACTCCGACCACATGCGCAGGTTGGCAAAACCCTCGCCAAGATCGTCGATGGCGATCTGGAAGCCACGCCCGCGGTAGTGCAGCAAGGCCTCGTGGATGCCGGGCAGATCGGTGATCTGCTGGTTTTCGGTCAGTTCGAGCACGATGCGGTTCGGGGCAATGCCCAGTTCGGCCAGCAGTTCCCGCGTGTGGCCGTTCATCAAGCGCGTGTCGAGCAGGCAACTCGGCGTCACGTTGAGAAACAAGCGGCCGGCCAGGCGCTGGGCGGCAAAGGCCCGCAGGCTGATCTCCCGGCAGGTATGCTCCAGATCCAGCGCACGGCCACAGCCGGCGGCAGCGGCGAACAGGCGATCAGGCCGATGCAGCGAACTGTCCTCCGGCCCGCGAATCAGGGCCTCGTAGCCAAGAATGGCACGCAGGCGAAAATCGAGAATGGGCTGAAAAACCGGAAAAAGCAGCCCTTCGCTGAGCAGGCGTTGCAGCTCCAGGGTATCGCCGTACATCGCAACAGTCATCGTATTCATTTCCAGAAACCGGATACCCAGTTTAGGAAGCAATGATTTCAGCGGCATGACATCCGCCAAGGCCAGATGCCAGCCTCCTTCACATGGCCGTAACAATCCCGTTCCATCCTGCATCGAAGGCTTACTTCTGCGAGGTTGCGATGTCGGAAACAAAGTTCTGCTACTGCTGCCGTGTGCATCATCCGCTCGATCAGATGCGGCTTTTCCCGACCCGCCAGGGCTATCGCTGGCGCTGCGTGCGCAGTATCGAGGCGGCCGTGAAAAGCGCCGACGAACGCGCCGCCTTCGGCCGCCGGCAAACAGCCATCAACCAGGAGGCCGCCCACCGGGCATCCGAGTTCGCCCGGCGCATCCGCCATCTGCGCGCCACCATGTCCTGACCCGCACATGGCCAGGATTCGCATCGACACCCTCGACCCGAGCAGCCCTCTCCTGCTCGAAGCCTGCGTCACGCTGATCGTCAATGCCTTTGCCGACCCCGAGCGCTATCACGCCGAGCGAGTGCGACGCGAGCTGTGCTGCGACGACCCCGTTTTCTACCGGCGCTTCTTCATCGCCATGGAGGATGGGGAAATCTTCGCCATCGGCGGCGTCAAGGCAGCCGACTGGGCATCGCGCACGCACATCCTCTACCTGTCGGCGGTCGCCCCGGAAAAACGCGGGCGCGGCATCGGCCGGGCACTGATCAAGGCCCGCCTGGACTGGCTGGAAAACAACTTCAAATCCGGCCGTGTGCTGGTCTCGGCGACCAAGGCACGGCGCTTTCGCGACCTCGGCTTCCACGAAATCCGCGACGGGCGCAGCGAAGGCAAACACCTGATGCTGCGCCGCTTCTGAGTCGGCCTAATCGCAACCAGCGGCGTCACGCCCCTGCAATATTTTCTGGCGATAGTCTCTCTGTCGATTCCCTCGCCTGATGATCATGTCCAATCACTGCTACGACCCCGCTCCCGAAGCCCAGCCGAAGCCCAACCTGCTGGCCGATCCGTTCCGCCGCCGCCTGCTTTCTGCCGCCATTCTGACCACTACCGGCGGTGCTCTTGCTGCTGCCGGGCTGCCCCTGCGCGGTCTAGCCGCCAGCGCAGGCCGGGCCAGTGGCGCCCTGTTCGACTTTGCCGCGCTGGAGGTTTCAAGCGTCGATGAAGTCCGCGTACCAGCCGGCTATGCAGTCCAGTTGCTGTACGCTTGGGGCGACCCGATTACCAAAGGCCAGCCGGCCAAGGCCGACGCATCCGACAGTGCTGCCGAGCAAATGCAGCAAGCCGGCATGCATCACGACGGCATGCATTTCTTCCCCTTCCTGGCCGAGGGCAAGCGTTCCTCCACCCAGGGACTGATGTGCATTAACCACGAATACACCGATGACGGCCTGCTCCACACCTCCGGCATGCAAGACTGGAGTGCCGAAAAAGTCGCCAAATCCAAGGCAGCACACGGTGTCTCGGTCATCGAGGTCAAGCAGGAGAACAACCGCTGGCAGGTCGTGCGCCCTTCGCGCTGGGCTCGCCGCATAACCGCCGACACGCCTTGCCGCATTGCCGGCCCGGCCAGCGGCCATCCGGCCATGCGTACCGCCTTCGACCGGCGCGGCGAGGTCGTGCTCGGCACGCTGAACAATTGCGCCATGGGCTACACGCCGTGGGGAACCTACCTGACCTGCGAAGAAAACTTTAATGGCTATTTCAAAGGCCCGAAGAATCCAACGGCCGACCAGAAGCGCTACGGTTTCACCGAAACCGGCTTCGGCTTCCGCTGGCACGAACACGACGAACGCTTCGACCTGACGCAGCATACCAACGAAGCCAATCGCTTCGGCTGGGTGGTCGAGATCGACCCGTGGAACCCCGACAAGGCGCCTGTCAAGCGCACCGCCCTTGGGCGTTTCAAGCATGAAGGCGCCACCGTCACCCAAGCCAGGGATGGCCGCGTAGTCGTCTACATGGGTGACGACGAACGTTTCGAATACATTTACAAGTTCGTTTCGCGCGACCGCTATCAGCCGGGCCAAGGCGACACATCCGCGCTGCTCGACCACGGCACGCTCTACGTTGCGCACTTCACCGACAATGGCCGCGGCCGCTGGCTGCCGCTCCGCCATGGCGAGCAATATGGCAAGGTAGCGCTCGACGCCGCTCACGGCTTCGCCAACCAAGGCGATATCGCTATCCGTTGTCGCCAGGCAGCCGACCTGGCCGGTGCCACCAAAATGGATCGCCCGGAGTGGATTGCCGTGCATCCGCACAATGGCGAGGTCTACGTCACGCTGACCAACAACGTCAAACGCAGCGAAGATTCGATTGACTCCGCAAACCCGCGTTCGAACAACGTCTACGGTCACATCGTCCGCTGGCGGGAAGCCGGTTACGATGCGGCAGCCGAGCGCTTCGAATGGGATATCTTCGCCCTTGCGGGCGACCCGCAACAAAGCGAAGCCAGCAAGCGCGGCACAATCAAGGGCGACGCCTACGGCAGCCCGGACGGCCTGTGGTTCGACCCGAGCGGCAAGCTGTGGATCCAGACCGACGTATCGACCAGCGTTCTGAACAAGGGCGACTACGCCAATCTGGGCAATAACCAAATGCTGGTCGCCGACGTCAAGAGCGGCGAAACCCGGCGCTTCCTAACCGGCCCCAGGGGCTGCGAACTAACCGGCATCACCGCCACACCGGACGGCCGCACCCTGTTCGTCAATATCCAGCACCCCGGCGAGACTGCCAGCGAGCGTTCCGACCCCGCCGCGCCGACCGCCATTTCCGCCTGGCCAGCCAAGCAATTCCCATCAGCTACCGGGGGCCGCCCCCGTTCGGCGACCATCGCCATCACCCGCCTGGACGGCGCTACCATCACCACCTGACCCCGCGAATCGAGCATGAACAAAAACACCGGCAACGACATCGCGACATTCCCCGAACTGTTCGATGGCATGGAACAATTCATGGACGAACAAGCCACCGGGCTCAAACGTGCCTGCCTGCGCCTGATGCTCGGCGCAGTAGTAGCTGGCGGCCTGATCGCCTACCTGCTCAAAATAGTCGCCTGACGCGCTTCACCCTGCAAGCCGCCTACCCCCGGCAGGGTTGGCGGCAACAACGCTATCCGGATTCCCGCTTGCCCGGGAATGAGTGTTAACTGACAGCCTCCGCTCGATAGCCCCCCGGCATCACAAGCCCCGCCCATTTCCCCCTGCCTCAGCGGGCTGGAACACAGGCCAGGATCAATTCGCCAATCGATCTAGTACATATGAACAAGCCAAACAGCCGATGTTCACATTTTACATATTTGTTGTATATTTCATTTACCGCCCGCATCGAGAGGCACCATGAATCCCACTCGTATCGTCATCGAAGCACAACGCCTTTCAGGCGTACCTCTGGAGCAGTTGCTCGATAGCAGCCCGGTGCCCACCTTCGTCCTCAATTCCGACCATGTGGTCACCCACTGGAACAAAGGCTGCGAAAACGTGATCGGCATCCCGGCCGAGGCGATTGTCGGGACGCGGGATGCCTGGCGTGCTTTCTATCCGACGCCCCGTCCGGTTATGGCAGACATCATCATCGACCAGGGCAACGAGGATGATGTCACCCGCTTCTACTCCGGGAAATACCGCAGCTCGCGCTCGATTCCCCATGCCTTCGAAGCCGAAGATTTTTTCCCCCAATTCCCGGATGGCGGCCGCTGGCTGTTCTTCACCGCCGCGCCGCTATTCGATGCCGACGGACAGGTCGTCGGTGCCATCGAAACGCTGCAGGACATCACCGAGCGCAAAAAAGCCGAGATATCCCTGCAGGCGCTCAACGACACGCTGGAGCAACGCATCGCCGAGCGGACAACGGCACTGGCGAATGCCAATCGGGAGTTACACGAGACGATCACCCACCTCGAACGAATGCAGGCCGAGTTGATCCAGTCGCAACAGACAGCCCTCTGCGCCAGTCAGGCCAAGAGCGACTTCCTGGCCACCATGAGCCATGAAATTCGCACGCCGATGAACGGCATCATCGGCATGACCGATCTCGTACTCGATACTGACCTTTCCGAGGAGCAGCGCGACTACCTGCAGATCGTCAAATCATCGGCAGACGGCCTGATCACCATCATCAACGACATTCTCGATTTCTCGAAGATGGAGGCCGGGAAGCTGACGCTGGAAAACATCCCGTTCAATCTGCACGGCATGGTGTCGTCGGTGATGAAACAGATGGCGGTACGCTGTGAAGAAAAACGAGTGGAACTGATTTGCGACATCAGGGAGGATGTTCCGATGCGAACGCTCGGCGACCCCGGGCGCATTCGCCAGGTTCTACTCAATCTGCTCGGCAATGCGCTGAAATTTACCGCCAAGGGTGAAATCGAACTCAAGGTCAGCCTGGTGTCCACCGACGGCGCGCCGTCCAAACTACGCTTTGCCGTACGCGACAGCGGTATCGGCATTCCTCCGGAGAAGCAGGCAGCCATCTTCGAGGCCTTCTCCCAAGCCGACACGTCCACCACTCGGGAATATGGCGGAACCGGCCTCGGCCTGACAATTTCGAATCGCCTCGCCAACCTGATGGACGGACACATATGGGTAGACAGCCAGGTCGGCCAGGGCAGCACCTTCTTCCTGGAAATTCCGTTACAAGAGGCGGAGCCCTCCCCTTCCTCCCCTCTCGATGCCAGCAAGCTGAGCGGCAAGCGCGCCTTGATCATCGACGACAATGCGATCAACCGCCGCATCTTCCGCGAAATGCTGCAACGCTGGGGGCTGGTCGTCGAAGAAGAGACCTCGGCATTAACATTCCTCGCACACCTCGACCAACGGTGCCAGGAAGGCTACGACCTGCTGCTGGTCGACTACCACATGCCTGGCATGGATGGCTTCGAACTGATTGAAAGACTCAACCGCGACCGCGCACTCAGCGAGACCCGCATCATCATGCTCTCCTCGGCGGCAATGCCCGGCCAGGGCGCCCGTTGCCGGGAACTCGGCGTCGCCGGCTACCTGACCAAACCTATCGACCGCCAGGAACTATTCGCCGCCATCAGCAAGACGCTCGCCCCCGTCAGCAAAACCGAGCCCGCCGCCCCCCCTGAGCTGGTTACGCGGCACTCGCTGGAAGAACAACAGGCACAGCTTTCCATCCTCGTCGCCGAGGACAACGAAGTTAACCAGAAGCTGATCCGCACCCTGCTAAACAACAAGGGGCACCGCGTCACCCTGGCCAACAATGGCCAGGAAGCAATCGACCGCTGTCACGAAACTGCCTTCGACCTGATCCTGATGGACGTCCAGATGCCAGTGCTGGGAGGCCTCGAAGCCACGCAGCAGATCCGCCGAATGGCAGTGCAGACGCCGGATGGCAAGCCGGTTCCAATCTATGCCCTGAGCGCTGCCGTACTGCCGGAAGTGCGCGCCAGGAGTGTTGAGGCCGGCGTCGACGGTTACCTGACCAAACCGATCAATCGCCCCGAGCTCTACAACGTCCTCGAGAGCCTCCAATCCTCGGCACACAGCACAAACAAGGAGCCGCGTTACGACTACCTGGCCGCGCTGAACCGATGCGATAGCGAAATCATGGACATCATCAGCGAGCTCTACCTGAACAGCTACGCGTCGGAGGCGGCAAAGTTGAGGGCTGCCTATCAGGCTGGAGAAGTCGCCCTGGTCGAACGCCTGGCGCATACCCAGCGAGGCCTGGCCAACCAATTCGAGGCCAAGCCACTGGCCGATCTATTTATCCAAATCGAGCACCAGGCTCACGCCGGTACCATTGCCGAGCACCTGATCGATGCCTGCGAGGTCGAGTTGCACCACTTCGCGGAAGTGCTCAAGAACAAAGTGAAACGCTCTTAGCGGAAGCGTACTCGCTGGCATAGCGGATACGCCAAACGGGCAACAAAAAACCCGCCGCAGCGGGTTTTTTGTCGGGAGCTACGTTCAGGCCTTCGGTGCGACGTAGCCCTGAACCTGATCGGCACCGTCGCCGAAGAAATGCTTCTCGACCTGCTCCATCAGGTACTTGCGATGCTTGGCATCGACCAGATTCAGGCGGTTTTCATTGATGATCATGGTCTGCAGCTTGATCCACTGCTGCCAGGCTTCCTTCGAAACGTTTTCGAAGATGCGCTGACCGAGCGCGCCGGGGTAAGGCGGAAAGTCGAGACCATCGGCCTCGCGGCCGAGCTTGATGCAGTTGACGGTACGTGCCATGTGAAACTCCGTGGTGTTGACGGGCAGGATTATAAGGG
>CAZDRS010000123.1:0-6871 GCA_964507585.1 uncultured Dechloromonas sp. | reverse complement strand
GGCAAGTGGTACACCGATTACGTCGGCTCCTGGGGCCCGATGATCCTCGGCCATGCCCACCCGCAAGTGATCGCCGCTGTGCAGGCCGCCGTCGTCGATGGCCTTTCCTTCGGCGCCCCGACCGAGAAGGAAGTCGAGATCGCCGACCTGCTCTGCGACATGGTGCCTTCGCTGGACATGGTGCGCCTGGTCTCCTCCGGCACCGAGGCAACGATGAGCGCCATTCGTCTGGCCCGCGGCTTCACCGGCCGTGACATCCTGGTCAAGTTCGAAGGTTGCTACCACGGCCACGCCGACCACCTGCTGGTCAAGGCCGGCTCCGGCCTGCTCACCTTCGGCAACCCGTCGTCGGGCGGCGTGCCGGCCGGCACCGCCGAAACGACCATGGTGCTGACCTACAACGACCCGCAGGGCCTGGCCGACGCCTTTGCCAAACATGGTGACAAGATCGCCGCCGTGATCGTCGAACCGGTCGTCGGCAACATGAACCTGATCGCACCGACCGCCGAATTCCTCAAGGCCATGCGCGACCTGACCGCGCAATACGGCGCCGTGCTGATTTTCGACGAGGTGATGACCGGCTTCCGCGTCGGCCTGAAGAGCGCGCAAGGCCTGTTCGGGATCACCCCGGATCTGTCGACCTTCGGCAAGGTGGTCGGCGGCGGCATGCCGATGGGCGCCTTTGGCGGCAAGCGCGAGATCATGGAGAAGATCGCCCCGCTCGGCCCGGTGTACCAAGCCGGCACGCTGTCCGGCAACCCGATCGCCACGGCAGCCGGCCTGGCCACGCTGAAGCTGATCCAGGCCCCGGGCTTCTACGAGTCGTTGACGGCCAAGACGAAAGCCCTGTGCGACGGCCTGGTTGGCGCCGCCCAAAAGCACGGCATTTCGTTCAGCGCGCAGAACATCGGTGGCATGTTCGGCCTCTATTTCGCCGACGCCTGCCCGGGCAGCTACGACGCCGTGCTGGCCTGCGACAAGGAGGCCTTCAACCGCTTCTTCCACGCCATGATCGACGCCGGCCACTACTTCGCACCGTCGGCCTTCGAAGCCGGCTTCGTGTCAGCCGCCCATACCGATGCCGACATCGCCGGCACGGTGGCGGCAGCCGATGCCTACTTCGCCAGCCTCAAGTAAGTGAGCACCGGTTTCGCCTGGATCATCCTGTTCATTGCCGGCCTGTGCGAGGTCGGCTGGGCCGTCGGCATGAAATACACCGACGGTTTCAGCCGGCTATGGCCCAGTGTGTGGACAGTGGCCGGCATGGCCGCCAGCGTCGTCCTGCTTGCCTGGTCGCTCAAGGTTTTGCCGCTGGGTACGGCCTATGCGGTGTGGACGGGCATCGGTGCCGTCGGCACCGCCATTCTGGGAATCTATTTGTTCGACGAGTCGCGTGATGTGCTGCGCTTCGTCTGCATCGGCCTGATCGTCGCCGGCATCGTCGGGCTCAAGCTGGTGACGCCCGACTCACATTAGGAACAGCGTTGCCAATCCCAGGAAGATGAAGAAGCCGCCGGAGTCGGTCAGGGCGGTGATCATCACCGAGCCGCCGACCGCCGGGTCGGCGCCGAATTTCTGGCGGAGCAGCGGGATGCCGACACCGGCCGTCGCGGCAAGCAGCAGGTTCAGCGTCATCGCTGCGGTCATCACGAGGCCCAGCTTGGCACTGCCATAAAGCGACCAGGCGGCGACGCCGAGCAGGCCACCCCAGATAAGGCCGTTGATCGTCGCCACGCCGAGCTCCTTGCGCAGCAGGCGACGCATGGCATCGGGCTGAACCTGGCCCATGGCGATGGCACGGACGATCATGGTAATCGTCTGGTTGCCGGAATTGCCGCCGATGCCGGCAACAATGGGCATCAGGGCAGCCAGGGCGACCAGCTTTTCGATCGACCCCTCGAAAGCGCCAATGACCCGCGAGGCAATGAAGGCGGTGACCAGATTGATGGCCAGCCAAGACCAGCGGTTTTTCACCGAGTCCCAGACCGAGGCGAAGATGTCTTCCTCCTCGCGCAGACCGGCGTTGGCCAGTTGCTCGTGCTCGGCTTCCTCGCGGATGTAGTCCACCACCTCGTTAACCGTCACCCGGCCGACCAGCTTGCCTTCCGGATCGACCACCGGCGCCGACACCAGGTCGTAACGCTCGAAGGCCTTGGCTGCTTCCTCGGCCAGGTCATCGGGTTCGAGTTCGACGAAATCGGTCTGCATCAGGGCCGCGACTTCGACATCCACTTCATTGACCAGCAGGATGTTGAGCGGCAGCACGCCCTTCAGGTGCTCGTCGCGATCGACGACGAATAGCTGGTCGGTATGGTCGGGCAGTTCGTCGAAGCGGCGCAGGTAGCGCAGCACGACTTCCAGCGTGATGTCCTCGCGCACCGTGACCATGTCGAAGTCCATGATCGAGCCGACCGAATCCTCGGGATAGGACATCGCGGCGCGCAGCTGCTCGCGCTCCTCGACCGACAGGCCTCGGAAAACGTCATCGATAACGCCTTGCGGCAGGTCGGGCGCCAGATCGGCCAGTTCATCGGCATCGAGCGTTTCGGCGGCGGCGACCAGCTCGGTGCGCTCCATCGACTCGATCAGGCTTTCCCGGACGGCATCCGAGACTTCGAGCAGGACTTCGCCTTCGTGCTCCGGATTGACCAGGCCCCAGACGATCAGACGCTCGTCGGTGGGCAGCGCCTCCAGCACATAGGCGATATCGGCCGGGTGCATCGGCTCCAGCCTGGCCTGCAACTCGTGCAGATGCTGCTTGTGCACGACTTCCTCGACGAGATCATGGCGCGGCCCTTCCTGACGGTGCACCAGCTCCTCGACCAGCTTGTGCCGGGCGAGCAGGGTCTGCACCTCGGCGAGGCGCTCCTGCAAGTCTTCGGTATCGGTCAGCTGGGCTTCTTCGCTCATGGTGCAGCGCCGCAAAAGGTGCGCCATTTTAGCACCGGGCGAATGTCAGGGTTCCGACAAAATCACTGCGGAAAACCCCTAATCGGGGAATATTTCACGGCACCTCTGCCGCCGGCATCCGCCCGAGAATGATCGCCGTCTTGCGCCCCAATCCGGGTGCCGCACGATTGCGGTCGTAGTAGCGCGGATTGGGCACCATGCCGGCCAGGCGGGCGGCCTGCTCCGGGCCCAACTGGGCAGCGCCGAGGTTGTAGTAATGCCGTGCCGCCGCCTCTGCACCAAACACGCCGTTGCCCCACTCGATCACGTTCAGGTAAACCTCGAAAATGCGCCGCTTGCTCCACAGGTTTTCCAGCATCAAGGTAATGATCGCTTCCTCGATTTTGCGGAAATACGATTTGCTCGGCGTCAGGAAGAGATTTTTCGCCAGTTGCTGGCTGATGGTCGAACCACCGGCGACGAAGCGGCCTTTTTTCTGGTTCTTTTCCAGGGCTTTCTGCATGCCTTCCCAGTCGAAACCCTCATGGTCGACGAACTTGGCGTCTTCGGCCGCGATGATGGCACGTTTCAGGTGAATGGAAATGCGGTCGTAGGGTACCCACTGCTGTTTCAACTCGGCTTGCGGATTCTTGACGCGCAATTCGGCTAGGCGGATTTCCATGAAGCGGGTTTCGCCCGGATTGACCCAGCTCCACAACAGCACCCAGGCCAGCAACCAGAGCTGCCAGAGCAGGAACAAGCCGGCAACGGCAAGCAAGCCCCACTTCAGCCAGCGGCCGAGCGTCTTCATGCCACCAGCTTGGCTCGCATGTCGGCCAGCACCGCCCCGGTTGCCGGGCGCACGCCGCGCCAGACAAAGAAGGCTTCGGCTGCCTGCTCGACCAGCATGCCCAGGCCGTCGGCGCAGCGCCCGGCGCCTTGCTCACAGGCCAGGCGCAGGAAGGGGGTTTCACCCTTGCCGTACATCATGTCGTAGGCCAGGCTGCCCGCGGCGAAAAGACCGGCCGGCAAAGGCAGGCTTTCGCCCGACAGGCTGGCCGAGGTAGCGTTGATCACCACGTCGTAGGACAGACCGGCAAAGTCGGCGAAACTGCCGGCGTGGATGGGCGCCACGTCGGCGAATACCGCCGCCAGTTCGGCCGCCTTGCTCGCCGTGCGGTTGGCGATATCCAGACAGGCCGGCCCTTCCGCCAGAATGGGCGCGATAACACCCCGCGTGGCGCCGCCCGCCCCGAGCAGCAGGACGCGCTTGCCGGCCAGCGATAAGCCGATATTGGCCGTGATGTCGCGCACCAGGCCGGCGCCGTCGGTGTTGTCGCCAAAAATCTCGGCTCCGTTGAAGGCCAGCGTATTGACCGCCCCGGCCCGCGCCGCCCGCTCGGACAAACGGGTCGCCAACCGGTAGGCATCTTCCTTGAACGGTACCGTAACGTTCGCTCCCTTGCCCCCCAGGCGCACGAACTCGGCAACCGCCCCGGCAAAGTCATCGACCGGTGCCAGGCGGGCTTCGTAGGTCAGGTCTTGCCCGGTGGAGGCCGCAAACGCGGCATGGATGGCCGGGGACTTGGAATGGGCAATCGGGTTACCAAAAACGGCGTACAGGTCGGACATGGGCGGAGGCTACGCAAGAGGAAGAAAGACAGCCGGCAAGGTTAACACGACAGGCTACCCGCGGCGCCGATGGCCTATTTGCCGACGGCCGTATTCAGGGAGTCGCCCTGCGTGAAATACCAGGTGCGGGCAAACGACAGCACGGTGGCGCCCCCCAGCCCGGCCGCGGGAATCGGCCCGAAAGGTGCCGACATGCGCAGGATGCGCAGGGCAGCCTGGTCGAGCACCTTGTGGCCGGAGGATTTGGAAATCTCGGCGTTGTACAGGCTGCCATCCTCGGCGCGCAGTTCGACGAAGATGACGACCGCACCATAGAGCTTGCCGCGCGCCTCCGGCGGGTAGTTCAGCGTGCCGATACGCTCGATTTTCTGCTTCCAGGCGTCGAGGTAGGCGGCCAGTGCGTACTCCTCGGTGCGGGCGCCGACGAACTTCTTGCGCGGTTTCTTGCTGTATTCATCGGCCGTCTTGGCGATCTCGCCCTCCAGACGCGCCATGGCGCGCGCCGATTCGGCCAAATCGAGGCCGCTGACGCTAGGTACCGGCGCCGGCTGCTCGCTCTGTGTTTTTTCCGAAGCCACCTTGCGCAGGCTCTTGGCCTGGGTCAGCAGTTTTTGCTGGGCGCTCTCCAACTCCTGCACACGGCGCTGCATCTGCTGGACATCGTCGCCTTCGGTCTGCTTGTGCGTCGGCGGCAGCGGCGTCTTGGCACGGCGATTCTCGTCAGTGTTGCCACCGCCATCGAGGTTGGCCTGCGCCAATGCCTGGGCGTCGTGCGGCTTGCGGGCGGATTTGGCATTGACGAGGATGATGTCCATCGCCTTTTCCCGCATCGCCTGCGAGGCCTCGGGGAATTTGAAATGCAGGGTCAGCAGCATGCCGTGCACGAGCACGGACGCGGCAATCGCCAGCCACAACCGGCGATCCTGCTCGGCGGCTCGCGATCGGCGCGGGCTCGGCGCTTTGCTCACGCCTCGTCTTCCTCCACGGCTTCGGCCGGATTGGCCTCGCCAAGCAGACCGACGAAGCGGCAAGCGACTTCCGGCGCCAGCAGGTCGATGCTCTCGACAGCCAGGTGCACGCGCTGACCGGGCGGCAAATCGCTCGGCAGCGACGGTACGCGCAGCATCAGGGGCAAGTGATCGAGCTTGACCAGTTGCTCGCGGCGCACGGTGGCGTCGATTTCATTGATGCCGTTTTGCTGTAGCCAGCGCAGGCACCAATAACGCTCCATCAGGCGCTGGAAATCGGCGTAGGCGCCATAGGTGATTTCGAAATCGCGCATGGCGGCGAACAGCTCGGCTGATTTTTGCGCAAAGGCCGGCGTCTCACCCTTCAGGCAGGCGATCAGTTGCCATTGATTGACCAGATCGCAATAGCGGCGCAGCGGCGAAGTCATCCAGGCGTATTGCGGCACGCCAAGGCCTTCGTGCGGCAGCGGCGAGGTGGTCATGCGCACCTTGCCCTGGGTCTGGGCCCGGTACAGGCAGGCGACATTCTTCTCGGCGAGCAGGCCGCCCCAGGTCGAGTTGGCAACAATCATCAGTTCGGCGACCAGCTTGTCGAGCGGGCTGCCACGCTTGCGTTCGGAGATCTCCACCGTGCAGGCATCGGGGTCGGCCAGATCGCCGGCAATCGCGAAGTTATAGTCGTTGATGCCCTGCACGGCGGAAGGCTTGCCGCGCCGGCCTTCGCAGGCGTTGGCGAAATGCCACAGATGCAGCAGTTCCTGGGCGAAGGGCTCGTCTGGCAACTGGCCGCCGACCGTCTCGGCGTTGAACCACGGCTCGACTTCGTGGTGACGCAGGTTGGCGGCGATATGCACCATCTCCAGCCGCGATTCGTGGCTGAGGATTTCCAGCGAGTCGTTGACCGTCAGGTAGAGCGACACGGCCGGGCAATCGACACCGCCGGCCAGCGTGTAGTTCTGCACCACGGCATCGGGCAGCATGGTGATCTTGTTGCCCGGCATGTAGACCGTGGACAGCCGGGCACGCGCCACGCCGTCGAGCGGCGAACCGTGTTCGATGGCCAGGCCGGGCGCGGCGATGTGGATGCCGATGCGCGAGCCGATACCGGGCAGCTTGACGACCGACAGCGCATCGTCGATCTCGGTGGTATGGGCATCGTCGATGGAGAATGCGCGTACGTCGGCCTTCGGCAGATCGACCGGCAGGCCGGGCGCCTCCAAGGCAGGAAAGCCGACCCCCTTGGGGAATTGCTCGTGCAGGAAGCGCTTGTAGTGCAGGTGGTAGGCCGACTTGATGGCTCCACACTTGAACAGCAGTTGGGCCGCACTCAGGCCGGTTTCCGCGCAGGCCGTCTCGAAGGCCTTGGTTTCCGGCTTGTTGCG
>CAZDRS010000122.1:0-6936 GCA_964507585.1 uncultured Dechloromonas sp. | reverse complement strand
CGCCGACCACGCCGGCAAAGGGGGCGCGGATGGTGGTGTAGGAAAGCTGCAGGCGAGCCAGTTCGAGCGCTGCCTGGTCGGCCTTCAGCGTGGCCACGGCTGCGGCTTCGTTGGTGCTTACTTCATTGACCTTCTCGTCGGACACGAAACCGCGTGCCTTCAGGCCCTGGTAGCGCTCCAGGTCGGCATGGGCCTTGGCCAGTTGCGCCTGATCCTTGGCTACCACGGCTTCGGCCTGTGCCACCTTGGCGTTGAAATCGGCCGGGTCGAGGCGGAGCAGTACATCGCCTTGTTTGACGGCCTGCCCCTCGGTATAAGCCACGCTCAGCACCTGCCCATCCACCCGCGACTTGACGGTAACGCCTTCGTAGGCTTCGGCACGGCCGACCACATTGAGGAACACGGGCATTTCGCCACTTTGCGCCTTGGCGACGATGACCGGCACCGGCGGGGCCGTTTTGGCCGGGGCAGGGGCGGCGGCCTGGCGGTTTTTCCAAAACCAGAAACTGCCGCCGAGCAAGGCGGCAAGGGTGATGGCAAGGAGTGGTTTATTGATTTTCTTCATGGTCAGGACGCCAGGCGGCACGTAAGATAGTCCGCATCGGGCAGGCTGCGTTTTTGAACAAAAATGCCCGAAATGCCGAAAAAAATGAATCGTAACATTGTAGCAATAGGGGGGGAGGCCCGATGTGCGCGGGAAAACGAGTTTGTAAGCAGATATTTCCCCGGCAGGATTAACGGCCGTCAATGAGCTGTGCATAATTACGCCCTTCCTGCTTTCGATGAACTTGCGGCGAGCCTTGTCTTTCGTATCTACCCTTGGGCCTCGCCGGCGTTTTGCCATGAAACCATTTAACGCTACTGCTCGTTTTGCATCCCCGAACAACGAGAGGGGATGCCATTGAGCCCTTGTCTCAAGCCTTGTCGGCCGCGTTGCGTGCCGGCCATTTCCCGATTGATTCGTCCCGCCTCGCTGGCGCTGGCCCTGACGGTCGCCGCTGCGGCGAGCTCGGCGGCCGAGCGGGAAGACCTGAGCGCCGTGCCCTTCGATCAACTGGTCAAGCGCGAGGTTGTCACCGGCTCGACCCTGGCCCGCCAGATCAGCAATTCGCCGTCGGCCGTCGCCATCGTTACCGCCGAGGACATCCGCGCCTACGGCTACCGCACCATTGCCGACGTGATCAACAGCATGCGCGGCTTGTATACGACCTCCGACGGACGTTATCAGTACATGGGCGGCCGTGGCTTCGGCGCGCCGGGCGATTACACCGGCCGCATCATGGTCTTGATCGACGGTTACGTGACGCAGGACAGCCTGTTCAACCAGGCCTACATCGACGAATCCGGCCTGCTCGACCTGGCGCTGGTCGAGCGCGTCGAGTATGTGCCGGGTACCGGTTCGGTGACCTACGGCAACAACGCCATGCTCGGCATCATCAATATCGTCACCCGCAAGGGGGGCGACTTCAATGGCGTGCAACTCTCGGCCGAAGCCGGCAGCTTCGACACCTATCGGCAACGGGCAACGTTCGGCAAGCGTTTCGATAACGGTGCCGACCTGCTGCTCTCGGCATCGTCGATGACTTCGCAAGGGCAGAACCGCTATTTCCCTGCTTACGATACCCCGGCCAATAACCATGGCTGGGCCAACGGCATCGACGACGAGCGCAACAAGCGCTTCTTCGGCAAATTCTCCTACGAAGGTTTGGCGGTCGAGGCCGGCTATGTCGATCGCTTCAGAACGGTGCCGGACAAAGCGACCCAGTTCTCGGTCTTCAACACGCCATTTACCATCGGCGACGAGAACAGCTACCTGAACGCCAGCTACGAAACGGATCTCGGCCTGTATCTGTATTCGGCATCGCGTTTCTATTTCGGCCATTACGCACACGAAGGCCATCGGATCATCGACGACACGACGCCTTTCGCCCAGCGGCAACATCGGGCCGATTGGTGGGGCATCGACCAGAAATTCGTCGGCAAATGGTTTGCCAACCATTCCATCCTGTTCGGCATGGAACATCGCAACGACTTCAACCAGTACCTGAGCCGGGCGTATTTTTATCCGGATGGCCGTATCGACAGCGCTTTCAGCGTCAAGGAAACCTTCTCGCGCAACACGACCAGCCTTTATGTCGCCGATGAATTCCGCTTCCATGATCGCTGGCGCCTCAATCTGGGAGCGCGCTACGACAAGGCCAGCGACCTCCAGGGCAACTGGAGTCCGCGCGTTGCGCTGATCTTCCAGCCGGATTTTCGTACCACGCTGAAAGCCTCCTACAGCGAGGCTTTCCGTATGCCCAATGCCGACGATCGGTCTTTCTATGGTTCCAGCGCGATGCCCGAGTACGTGGCGGCCAAGGAATTCGTCGTCCAGCATGACCTTGATCGCCGGATGCGTCTCACCGGTACGGTTTACGAATATCGGCGCAGCAAACAGATGATCGATGTGACCGGCCTGCACAATTTTGCAGCCGTCGGTAGCAGCCAGTCCCGTGGTCTGGAGCTGGAATTCGAAGCGCGCTGGGATAACGGCATTCGTGCCCGCAGCAGTGGCGCCTGGCAAAGTTCCCGCGATGTGTATGGCGGGGATGCCGTCAATTCGCCCAATGTGTTGGCCAAGTTCCAGCTCACTGCGCCGTTGCCGGGCGACTGGCTGCGCGCCGGCCTGGAGACGCAGTACCTCGGCTCGCGCCTGACTGCCGAGCGGCGGCGGCTGGAGGGGGTTGCCCTGGCTAACCTGACCTTCTCCACCGAGCACAAATGGCACGGCATGTCGGCTTCGTTCAGCATTCGCAACCTGTTCGACCGCAATTACGAAGTCGTGTCGCCTTTCACTTGGGCGCCGGGGAGTGGCATCGACAGTCTGCGCATGGACGGCCGCACCTACTGGATGCAACTCAACCTGGATCTTTAAGCCCGCAATGCGCCGACTTCTTGTCCTGCTCTCCTTGTGCACCAGCCTGGCGGCCAACGCCCAGGTGGTGTCCGAGCACGACATGAAGGCAGCCTACCTGTACAACTTTGCCCACCTGTTCGACTGGCCGGAGTCGCCGCGGGCCAATTTCCATCTCTGCGTACTCGGCGACGAGGATGTCGGTGCCGCACTGCAGCGTTTCGATGAACGTCGGGTGGCCGGCAAGCGCATCGTGATCGCCCGCCTGGCGACCATCGCCCCCATTCGCCTGTGCGACATCCTGTACGTTGGCGCTGGCGAACAGGCCAGCCTGTCCAAGATTCGCAGCACCCTTGGCAACCAGGCAACCCTGACGGTCAGCGATGGCGGCAGCCTGCCAGCCGTGGGCGTGCTGCTTGCCCTGGAAAGCAATCGCCTGGTGTTCGACGTCAATCTCGAACATTGCGAGCGCGCCGGCCTGAAGCCCAAGCCGACCCTGCTTGGTTTTGCGCGCTCCGTCCGTCGGGCCGTTGACGGCGAGGCGCGGCCGCAGTCGGCCAATCTGCCCGGAAAATAAGAACGCCTCCGCAAGGGAGGCGTTCGGTGCATGGCGCTGGAGGAGCGTCCTTACAGAATCATCCCCGCACCCACCGTATTGTTGTTGCTTTCGTCGATCACGATGAAGGCACCCGTGGCGTTAGGCTTGCTTACTTCTTCGGGGCGGGCGGGTTGTTAGTGCGACCGCCGCCGGATTTGTGGCCATCATTGGTTTTGGCTGGCCAGTTCGGGGTGTTGTTGCTCATGGTCTTTCTCCGGTAAATGCCTTCGTTGAGATTCTTGTGCGATGGTGAAGGCAGGCTTCGCACAAGGCCTGGTGCATTTGCACTTGGCGAGGCGGAGTGTGAGGTGAAGAAAGTTGTAGATCAAATTTCATGCATTGGTGCTGCATCAGTGCAATTGTGGTGCTATTTATGTTTGATCAGGGCTATAGTTTCCGTAGTCGTAAAACGGAGAGTCTCAATGTCAGGTACGGTGCGTTCAGTAAGGAAATATTCGGAGTTCAAATCGAATAATCACTTGGCTAGAGAGTTGATGGAGTCTTATCCCGGCGTTGAGTGGGGGAAGGATTTTCGTTCATTAGGAAACAAAATCGGGGAGCTGGACAAAGGCAAAGTAACTTGGTGGTTGAACAACTCTGAGAAAGCCAAATGCTTGGCCGAGTTGCTTGAGGTTTCCCTCGAAGACCTCGGTTTGCATGGAAAGACACAGAAAGGAGCTTTCGGCTTTCGTGAGTTTCCCGAGTTTCCCCCGCTCGATCCGAAGCGTGAAGAGCCTTGGGCTCTGATGGAAGAGGTGCTTGACCCAGAACAGGTGCAGGCTGGTTCCGTTGGAAAGGACAGTCTCGATCACTGGTTTAGCAAAACGCTGCTTGGCAGTTGGCGTCCTCCGCATGAGATGGATTGGTTGTGTGTTGCGGATGAATTGCATCGCCAACTCTTATCCAGAATGCTGGAAGCAACGGCACGCCATGAGGTCATTTTTGTTGAAACCTTGGCCGATGCCTCAATTCGGCTCGCTGATCCGAAGCCGCTAATTGTTTCTGTGAGCCATGATGGCGGAGATCAGGATTTGCTGGCTTTGGCCAGTCGACCGCAAGATGCCGGTCTTTTAGTTATTGCCCCCTTCATGCCGACTCAACGCGAGGAGAGCAGTTCGCTGGAGTGGATAGGCTGGGAAAGCAGGACGGCCAAAGGATTGCAAGGCCGAATGTTTGATCTGACGGCACCCAAGCAGTCATTCCTGAAGCGCTGGAAACTCAGAAAAATTCCTGATTGGCGCGAGCGATTGTTGGCGTGGGTCGAGGTTCGCTTGAACCGTGCGGGTGGCGATACCTTCTTTAGCGCACAAGCGGTCGGTGATTGGCTGAAACGCTTTGATCCGTTAGCCGTATGGTTTTGTACGACCTCCGATGTCATGCAACTCTGCCGGTTGGCACATCTCGACTCAGAGAAGCGCTTGCCCGATCCGAGTGATTCCAATGCCGGCAGTCGCTTGGTGAAATTGCTTTTCGCAGGCGAATCTTCCTCGCGTGTGTTTAGGATCAAGCAGTTGGCGAATGCACGTTGGCAACGAAGCGATGTGCCTTGGCAGGGGGGGCTGCCGCTCGATATTTGGTCGGCTATCTCGGTGACGGAGGCCGCCTCGATTACCAGGTCTGCGCTAGATGAGATTGTTTCGGGGGCAACCGTTGGTGAGCGAAAAGAAGCGGCAGATCGTGTGGCGCACATGCTGGAGGCCGGTGATCCCGAAGCATTATTGAGTAGCGGCTTGCTTGCCGAGAGTAGGCGAGGGTTTTTCGACTTTCAGCACCCTACTTTTGCAGGACTGCTAATTCGTGATCGCTTGATGGAGAAAATCGGTACCGAGTCACCGGGCGAATGGGCAATGAATTGCTTTGATCCGGATCGACGTTTACTTGTCGATGCTGCGTTGGATGCAGTTTCAATGGGATGTCTCGTCAATGCGGCGGAGCGAGTGGCGGTCGAGCCAGAAAAATCTGCCCAGTCAATTGCTGCCTCCGAGGCGATATTCACGGCAATCGGGAGGCGAATTGCGAATGAGGAAGTTATTCCTCCCGCCTTGTATTTCATAGGTAAGCTGGTTATTGAGCGACTTGATACACCAGACGATTGGTGTTTTGCTGAGCCGTGGTCTCGTTCGGTAGCGTCGGTCGACGATCAGTTGGCTTGGGTGGGGGCTTGCTGGTCGTGGAGTTTGCTTCCTGGTGCTGCTGTTGAAGTTGGCTCTGCCTGGCTTTTTCCCGGTTGGGCTAATGAATTGCCTGAACCACCATATTGGCTAACGGCATTTGTTCCTGATCAAAAGGAAGCACAGGTATCTCCTGCATTAAGGCGGTTTCTTGAAGTTGTTTATCAATGGACAAAGGAACTGGATGCTCCGATTGAAAATAGCCCTGCCATGCTATTTCTTCCCTTCTTAAGCAAGGCGGCGCAGGGTGTGTTATTTGCCGAGAGTGCTTGGTGGAAGGCGCTGATTGGCCAGAAGTGGGCAGAAAGTCTACTGATTGAGTTGTTAGAAAACGCAGGGGAAGGGGTTGCACGTCGTTTGTGGCCATCGTTTCTTGCCGCTGAGCGAGAGGTGCTGTCAGAGAAAAAAGCGGAAGATGAATACAATATTCCTTATTTGGAATTTGGTTACTCCAGTATTCGCTTCTGGTTGCTTCGCCATTTGAAACCGACGGAGATATTGATAGATTTAAGTGATGATGACCGTATTTATTTAGGTCATATCCCGGAGTCCTTGCCGCCAGAGGTTCGTGCGCCGCTACTGCAATCTTTGGTTGGGTGCTTGCCTGCGAAATACTTTACTGAGGCATTGCCATTTTTTGAGCGATTTGGCTTCCATGCCGCTCCGGCACTGGAGGCTTACTTGGGGCATGAGGTCTTGGGGTTTGCCGCTGCTCAGTGCTTGTGGCGCTGGAATGCCGAGCGAGCGGCAGGCTTGCTCGTTCAGGGGGAAGATATTTCGCTAGAGGTGAGAAAAACCTTGTTCTGGCAATGTCCGGGACACTATTTTCCGAGGGCTGTCGAAGCTTTGTCGGCGGTGCCTGCGCTATGTGATGCAGAGGAGCGAAAACAGTGGGTCAGAAAATACTTGCCCAGTTCCGGCCTGTATGCAGCGAATGCGCTCAGGCTATTGGATATTGAATGACATAAAAGCAGTGCAGAAACGAAAACACCTCCGTGTATCGGAGGTGTTTTGATTTTTGGCCAGATTTCTCTGGCCTCCCATTCTATTTCCTTACAGGATCATCCCCGCACCCACCGTATTGTTGTTGCTTTCGTCGATCACGATGAAGGCACCCGTGGCGCGGTTGTCTTCATACGAATCGACGAACAGCGGCTGGGCCAGCTTGAAGCGTACCTGGGCGATGTCGTTCATGGCCAGTTTTTCGGCCGGCACTTTTTCCAGCGTGTTGACGTCCAGGCGGTGGTCGATGGCGGTCAGCTTGGCCTTCG
>CAZDRS010000121.1:0-6980 GCA_964507585.1 uncultured Dechloromonas sp. | reverse complement strand
TATGGGAAATGAACAGGAATTGTGTTGCACCTGACATTTTCTTGACCATGCCGCAAAAGCGCTCGGTATTGGTATCGTCAAGCGGCGCATCGACCTCGTCGAGCAGGCAGAACGGAGCCGGATTGAGCTGGAACATGGCAAAAACCAGCGCAATGGCAGTCAACGCCTTTTCCCCGCCGGACAGCAGGTGGATGGTCGAATTCTTCTTGCCCGGCGGCTGGGCGATGACCTGCACACCGGCATCGAGGATTTCCTCGCCGGTCATCACCAGTTCTGCCCGGCCGCCGCCGAACAGTTCCGGGAAAAGCGTGCCGAAATGGCCGTTAACCGTGTCGAAGGTGTTCTGCAACAGCTCGCGGGTTTCACGGTCAATGCGGCGAATGGCGTTTTCCAGCGTTTCCATCGCCTCGGTCAGGTCGGCTGCCTGCATGTCGAGGTAGCCCTTCCGCTCGGTGGCTGTTTCCAGTTCCTGCAGCGCCGCCATGTTGACCGCGCCGAGTTCGGCAATGGCGTTGTTCAGGCGGGTGATTTCCCCCTGCAAGGCGGGCGCCTTGGCGTTGCCGACTTCCAGCAGCAGAGCGCCTTCGTCGGCCCCCGCTTCGACCAGTTGCATGGCGAACTGCTCGGTGTTGAGGGCGGCCGCCTGCTCCTTGAGCTTCAGGTCGCCAATGCGCACCCGCAAGGGCTCCAGGCCCTGCTCGATCTTCAGGCGCTGTTCGTCGAGCGCCCGCAATGCGTTGGTAGCCGCCTCCAGCGCATCGCGCTTGCCGGCCAACACCAGTTCCGCTGCCTGGCGCGCTTCGAGCGCGGCCTGCAGGGCATCTTCCATCACGTCGGCCGGCGCCGCCTGCACCTGCTCGGCACACTGGGCACGATCCTTCTCGATGCGGGTCAGCTCGCGCTGCGCCACGGCCTGCTGGGCAAAAACGTCCTGCAGCTTGCCATCCGCCTCGCGCAGTGAAAACTGGGCTTCCCGCAGGGCACGGTCAAAATCGGCGTTGCGCTCGCGTTCGGCACGGACGGCCCGTTCGCATTCATCGAGACGCGACTGGGCGCCGGCAACCAGCACACGAATGCGCCCCAAGCCATCGCGGATTTCCTCGATGCGCTCGTCGGCCGCCATTTCGCGTTCGCGCTCGCCCTCTTCCTCCTCGGCCAATTCGGCCAACTGCTCGGCGATGCGCTCCTTCTGCTCCTTGTAACGCTCGATCGCCTGGGTCAGCTTCAGCACCTCGACCTGCACAGCGTGCACGCGCTGCTGGCGGTCGGTGACGTACTGGCGGATTTCATCCATTTCCTCGCGCTTGTCGCCGAGTTGCTCGTCGAACATCGCCAATTGCTCACGCACCGACTCGACCCGCTCCTCGGCCAGGGCGATCCCCTCGGCCAGCGACTCGATTTCGCGCTGGCGTTCGAGCAGGCCGTGCTCGCCAGCATCGGGTGCGAAGAAGGTGACGCTGCTGGCGGTGACCAGATCGCCCTGGCGGGTGACGACCTGCGCCCCGGCTGGCAATTCGACGCGCAGCGCCAGTGCCTCGGCCAGCGTTTCGGTGGTACGGATGGCACCCAGCCAGTCGTCGAGCACGGCACGCAAGCTGGCGTCGTCGCAGCGGATGCGTGCCGAAAGTCCAGCCGCCGTTGCCTGCACATTCCGATCAAAACCGGATTGGGCCGGCAGCGCCACGGCCAGCCGAGCCTCCGGCCGGTCGTGCAGCCAGGCATCGAGCTTGGCGGGGTCATCGCTGGCGATGGCCGACAGGCGTTCACGCAGAACGGCCTCGACTGCCTCTTCCCAGCCGGCTTCGACATGAATTTTCTGCCACAGCGGCGGGGCGTTCTCCAGGCCGTGGCGGCGCAGCCATTCCGGCAGCTTGCCGGTAGCCTGCGTCTTTTGTTGCATCTGTTCCAACGCAGCCTGGCGGGCCTGGCCGGCGGCGAGTTCGCGCTCGATACGCTGCAGTTCGGCTTGCGCCTCGCGGCGACGGGCTTCCAGTTGCGGCATTTCCTGCTGCAGCTGTTGCAGGTGATCCTGATCGCCGGCCAATTCCTCGCGCAGCAGCGCCAGTTCCTCTTCCTTTTCGGCCAGTTCGAGTTCGTCCGGCGCCTCGCCGAAGGTTTCGTCGCGCAGGCGTTCGCGCCGCTGGACAATAGCCTGCAAGGCCCGCTGGGCGTGTGACTTGTTGGTCAGCTCGACTTCCAGCTTCTGCTCGCCGTTGGTCGTCCGCGTTTTCAGGCGCTGCAATTCTTCCAACGCCTGGGCATGGTCTTCCTCGACCTGCGGCGCCAGGTTCATCTGCTCGTGCAGGCGCTCCTCGGCTTCCTCGACGCGCAGGCGGGCGATTTCCTGCCCCTCTTCCCACTTCAACCTGTCCTCGGCCAGCTTTTCGACCGTCGCGCTCCAGTGCGCCAGTTCGCCTTCCAGTTGCACCAGGCGGGCTTCCAGTTGGCTGCGCGATTCGCGGCGGTGGCGAATTTCCGCTTCCAGCCGGGCGACTTCGGCGTTGGCCGCGTACATGTCGCTTTGTGCGTTGTGCAAGGCATCGCCGGCAGCGAAGTGGGCTTCGCGGGTTTCCTCGGCGCGCACCTCGGTTTCGCGCAGCGCGGCACTTTGCGCTTCGAACTCGGTCGTCGCCCGCTCGACTTCCAGCGCCAGGCGCTGACGTTCAGTTTCGGCTTCGCGCTTGCGCAGCAGCCAGAGCAGTTGCTGGCGCTGCGTCAGTTGTTCGTTCAGCGCGTGATAGCGCCGCGCCACCTCGGCCTGGCCTTCCAGGCGCTCGATCTGGTGACCGAGTTCCTCGCGGATATCCTCGACGCGCAGCAGGTTTTCGCGGGTATCTTCCAGCCGCCCCTGCGTTTCCTTGCGCCGCTCCTTGTAGCGGGTGACGCCGGCTGCTTCTTCGAGGAAGACGCGCAGGTCGTCCGGCTTGGCCTCGATGATGCGCGAGATCATGCCCTGGCCGATGATGGCGTAGGCGCGCGGCCCGAGACCGGTGCCGAGGAACAGGTCGGTGATGTCCTTGCGGCGAACCTTGAGGTTGTTGATGTAGTAGTCCGACTGCCCCTGCCGGGTCAGCGTGCGCTTGACCGACAACTCGGCGTATTGCGACCACTGGCCAAGGGCACGGCCGAGGGTATTGTCGAAGATCAGCTCGACGGAAGCGCGCGATACCGGCTTGCGGTTGGTCGAGCCGTTGAAGATGACGTCCATCATCGACTCGCCGCGCAGTTCCGATGCCTTGGACTCGCCCAGCACCCAGCGCACGGCATCCATGATGTTGGATTTGCCACAGCCATTGGGGCCGACGACCCCGACCAGTTGCCCAGGCAGGGCAACGGCAGTGGGATCGACGAAGGACTTGAAGCCGGCGAGTTTGAGTTTGGTCAGGCGCATGGTTTAAGGCGCTGGGCGCATCATGCTGCGCCGCGGCGGGGCCGTATGATAGCATCTTGATCAAAGCAGTCCCGCACCAGTCCTCCTGCCCAAACGGAGTCCGCAAGCGATGCATGACGATGATTATTTCCTCGCCCGCGCCGTCGAACTGGCAAGCCGGGGCAGCGAAACCGGCGAGGGGGGCCCTTTCGGTGCCGTCATCGTACGTGACGGCAAGATCATCGCGGAAGGCTGGAACCGCGTCATCGCCAGCCGCGACCCCACTGCCCACGCCGAAATCAGTGCCATTCGCACGGCCTGCACCGCAGAGGGGCATTTCCATCTGACCGGCTGCACGCTCTACGCCTCCAGCGAGCCCTGCCCGATGTGCCTTTCTGCCGCCTACTGGGCGCGTATCGAGCGCATCGTCTTTGCCAACAGCCGGGCCGAAGCGGCGGCCATCGGCTTTTGCGATGACGAACTGTATGCCGAACTGAAGCGGCCTTTCGCCGAGCGCCGCATTGTCATGGAGCACCGCCCGCTGGCCGGCGCCCATGTCCCCTTAGCCCGCTGGTCGGCGAAACCCGACCGCGTGCGTTACTGACCCCGGGCCTGACCCGATGTTTCCGGGAAGCATTCCCCATCGGGCCGAAACGCTGCAAGTGCTGCGCCTGATCGTCAGTGAGCCCATCCTGATGCTGGTCGGTGACGAGGAAGGCTACGGCTCCCGTTGGCTGATCGGCGGCCAGCAGATACAACCGGCCATCGCCCGCTACCTGATGGAATCCGGCTTTGTTGCCGACATCGGCAAGACCGAGTTCGGCGCACGCAAGCTAGCGCTCACCGATTCCGGCAACCAGTTCCGGGAAAAGGGCCTGCACTGGTGGTCGGAACTCAACCTCTGGCAGAAAATGCGGATTGTCCTGTTCGGCTGAGCATTCCGCCGCCGGTTCAGCGCTCTAGCAGGGATTGTCCTGCCCCAGAAACTTGTCGGCAAATGGCTGGCCGACTTTCTCGAAGGCCGACCGGCGCAGACTCTCGCCCAAGCCCTTGTCCTCTTCCGTGATGTGGCGCTCAAACCAGTATTCGACATAGCGAATCAAGCCGAACACATCCGCCTCAGGCCGCTCCATGTCATCCAGTCTTTTGCGGATGCCGTGCAGCATCGCCCGATGCTTCTCGCCATGCCGGCGGAAGTCGAGCCCCGCCGCCTGCGCCAAGCGCTCCTCGGTTTGGCAATGCTCCACCAGCGTCAGAAATAGCGCCTCGGCCTCCTGCGGCATGTAGGCATTGTGTTCCACACAGGCCGATTTCAAGGCAGTCAACTGCTCGAAAAGATTGGCATGCTGCTGATCGATTTCATGCACATCGACCACCAAGGTCGTTGGCAAATAGGAGAACGACGGACTACCCATACCCCTCCCGCATCGGTATCGAATGGTTTCGCGCCGATTGGCGCCGAACTATTGCCAAATCTAGACGACTGTCACAGTTTTAACAATATAGCGAAATGGATAAATTAACGTTTGCGCTCGATCTGGAAGACCAAACGATTCCCTCGCTCGTCTACGGCCTCGCCCTGCATGGCGCGACAGGAAATGGCCGACCACCGCGCCGCCATCACCCGCCCATCGCTGCAGCGCACGACACCTTTGCCCGATTCGCCAGCACAACTACCCGAAACACCCGCCGTATCGGGCGCTGCCATTTCGCCGTCGCAACGCAGCAGGCCGCGCCTGTCGGCCAATTCGAAACGCGCACCACCGCTAACGCTGCCGGGGAAAGCCTTGCCCCGCAAGTCATCCGGCACATCGCTCAGCGTGCCCCGGGCGTAGTAACCGAAGGCACAGGCGGCAACGCCGAGCGGGAACAACATCAGCAGGAGTGCGGTACGTGGAGACATGAGGCAGGCAAATCGTTTTGGGCGATAATCTCCCTTTTACACCCATTCGACGCCAGACGTGAATCCGCATCTCGCCCAACTCCAGCCCTACCCCTTCGAAAAGCTGCGCGCCCTGTTTGCCGGCGTCACGCCCAATCCGCAGCATAAGGAAATCAAGCTCTCCATCGGTGAGCCGCAGCACGCGACGCCCCAGTTCATCATGGATGCGCTATCCGATGGTCTGAAGGGCCTGGCCAATTACCCGACCACCCAAGGCACGCCGCTCCTGCGCCAGACCATCGCGGCCTGGTGCGACCGCCGCTACGGCCTTTTCCTGAATCCGGAAACCGAGATTCTGCCGGTGAATGGCTCGCGCGAAGCGCTCTTCTCGCTGGCCCAGACGGTGATCGACCCGAGCAAGGGCTATGTGCCCATCGTCGTCAGCCCGAACCCGTTCTACCAGATCTACGAGGGCGCCGCCTACCTGGCCGGCGCCGAGCCGCGCTTCCTGAACAACCTGCCGGAAAATGGCTTTGCCTTCGACTATGGCCAACTGAGCGAGGCCGAATGGGCGCGCGTGCAGTTGTTCTACGTCTGCTCCCCGGGCAACCCGACCGGCAAGGTACTGTCGCTCGACGACTGGAGAACCCTGTTCGCGCTGTCCGACAAATACGGTTTCATCATCGCCTCCGACGAGTGCTATTCGGAAATCTATTTCGACGAGGCCAATCCGCCCATCGGCGGCCTGCAGGCGGCCAAGCTGCTCGGCCGCTCGAACGAGCGCGTGGTCATGCTCTCCAGCCTCTCCAAGCGCTCCAACGTGCCGGGCATGCGCTCCGGCTTTGTCGCCGGCGACGAAAAGATCCTCAAGAAATTCCTGCTCTATCGCACCTACCACGGCTGCGCCATGCCCCCGCCGATACAGACGGCATCCGTCGCTGCCTGGAACGACGAGGCCCACGTCCTCGACAACCGCAACCAGTACCGTGAGAAATTCGCCGCCTGCGCACCGCTGATTTCCGAAGTGCTCGGCACTGGCATGCCGGATGCCAGCTTCTACCTGTGGGCCAGGACGCCGATCGCCGACACCGAATTCGCCCGCGGTTTGCTCGAACACTATAATGTCGTGGTACTGCCCGGCAGCTTCCTCGCCCGCGAGTCGCAGGGCGTCAATCCGGGCGCCAATTTCATCCGTATCGCGCTGGTCGCTTCGCTCGCCGAGTGCCTCGAAGCCACCCAGCGCATCCGTCAATTCGCACAACAACTGTAACCAAGAGAGAAATCACATGAGCCATCCGCTGCAAGCCACCATCGACGAACTGTGGGAAAAGCGCACCGAACTGACCACCCAATCCACCGACGCCATCAAGATCATCGAATCCGTAATCGCCGATCTCGACGCCGGCAAACTGCGTATCGCCGAGAAGGTCAATGGTGAGTGGATCGTCAACCAGTGGGCCAAGAAGGCCGTGCTGCTCTCCTTCCGCACCCGCGACAACCGCGTCCAGAAGGCCGGCGACATCAACTTCTACGACAAGGTCGACACCAAGTTCCAGGGCTGGACTGAAGAGCAGTTCAAGGCCGGCGGCTTCCGCGTCGTGCCGGGCGCCTTCGCCCGCAAGGGTGCGTTCATCGCCAAGAACGCCGTGCTGATGCCGTCCTACGTCAACATTGGCGCCTACGTCGATGAAGGCACCATGGTCGACACCTGGGCCACCGTCGGTTCCT
>CAZDRS010000120.1:0-7041 GCA_964507585.1 uncultured Dechloromonas sp. | reverse complement strand
CTGCCGCGCGAAATGGTCTATCGCCATCCCTTCCCTGGGCCGGGCCTGGGGGTACGCATCCTTGGCGAAGTCACGCAGAAGGCAGCTGGCCTGCTGCAACGGGCCGACGCCATTTTTATCGACGAGCTGCGTGCCACGCACGCCACCGAGCGCGATGTTGCCGCTGGTGCCTGCACGGCGGCCGACATTGGCAAGAGCTGGTACGACCTGACCAGCCAAGCCTTCGCCGTCTTCCTGCCGGTCAAGAGTGTCGGCGTGATGGGCGATGGCCGCACCTACGAAAATGTCGTGGCCCTGCGTGCCGTGGTGACCAGCGACTTTATGACGGCCCATTGGGCACATCTGCCCTACGAACTGCTCGGCCGCGTCTCGAACCGCATCATCAATGAAGTTCGGGGCCTGAATCGGGTTGTTTACGACGTCTCCGGCAAACCGCCGGCGACAATTGAGTGGGAGTAATTGCGCTATCCGGGGTGAGATGGCTGGTATGCTGTCGGAATGAAAAGCTACTACCAGACACTTGGCCTGTCTTCGACGCAGGCTTCTCCTGAGCAGATCGAGGCGGCGTATCGCCGCCTGGCTGCCGAGTTTTCCGGGAATGTCGATTTCCAGAAAGCGATTGCCGAGGCCTATGGCACCCTGAACAACCCGCAACGGCGCGCTGCCTATGATCGTCGTCTGCAGGCGAGCGAAATGGCGGAGGTGGAGCGGGAGAGCAGGACTCAGGCTGCCTCGGGTGGCGCCTGGCGTTGGCTGGGGCTGGCCAGTCTTGCCGTTGCGGCGGCAGGTTATTACCATGCCTCGCAGCCCAAGCCGGTGCAGACTCCCGAGCTGTTGGTAAAGTCCGCTGAGAGCGAAATAATAGAGTCGCCGATTCCGATGGCCGCCGAGGAATCGCCAGCGATCCAGGTGCCGGCTGAGCAAGCTGCCGGCCAAGTGCCGAAAGCAAACAAAGAGATTACTGTCCAGCAATCGCGTGAGCCACAGGTGCATTACATCCGTCCCGACAGGAAACCGGGTTTCGATCCGGCTTACCTGGCCTGGACGGTCTATCTGGTGGTGGGTGGCAAGAGTCGCGGTTCGGGCGTCATGGTGGCGCCGGATCGCATTTTGACCAATTGCCACGTTGTCGCCGGCAATGCGATGAGCGGTCTGATCGTCATCAACAGCGCGACCCGCGAAAGGGCGAAGGTGGATAAATATGCCAAGCTCGAGGACGACGAAGATATCTGTGTGCTCAGCGTACCCGGCGCACCGGGTTATCTTGCGGAATGGGGGCGTTCCGAGTCGCTCGATCCGGGCGCACCGACGCATACCGTGAGTTTTCCGGGCAACGAAGGGCTGACCTGGTCGTCGGGAACGCTCATCCGCCGTGAAATGCCGCTCGGCATGGAGGTCTTGATTACCTCCAACTATTGTCGGCCCGGGGTTTCCGGCGGGCCTTTGTTCGATGACAAGGGGCTGCTGATCGGTATTACGTCGGCGGGGCGCATGTTCCGCAGTGGTGGTAGCGAGTGCATGTCCTTGACCTCGGAAACCGCAAAGAAGGTGATGTACAAGCCGATGGTGCCGATTGCCCTGGCGCCGACCCAATATGATCCAGCGATGCTGAGACGATGAACGACGAATTTTTTATGCGCGAAGCGATTTCGCTCGCTCGCGCGGCAGAGTGTCTGGGCGAAGTGCCAGTTGGCGCTATTGTGGTTCGCGAGGGCATGATAGTCGGCCGGGGGTTCAATACGCCGATTGGCGAAAACGACCCGACGGCACACGCCGAGATTGCCGCACTACGCGATGCGGCACGCAATCTGGGCAATTACCGCCTGCCGGGCTGCGAGTTGTTCGTAACCCTGGAGCCTTGTGCCATGTGTGCCGGGGCGATCATGCATTCGCGGATCAGTCGTGTTATTTACGGTGCGCGCGATCCGAAAACCGGGGTTCATGGCAGCGTCGTTGATTTGTTCGGGGTCGAGCGCCTGAATCACCATGCGACGGTTGAAGGTGGCGTGCTGGCCGAGGAGTGCAGTGCCTTGTTGTCGGCTTTCTTTGCCAGTCGGCGCCGGAAATCGTGATGAAGCTCCATATTTCGGTGGGCCGTCAGGTCATGCAAGTGCTGGATGACAATGGCCGGTTGTTGCGTGAATACCCGGTATCCACCGCGCTGGCTGGTGTCGGCGAAGTTTCTGGCAGCTACCAGACGCCGCGTGGCAGTCACATCATCCGCGCCAAGATCGGTGCCGACTTGCCGGAAAACACGGTATTCGTCCGACGCCGCCCGACCGGCGAACTCTGGACGCCGGAACTGGGCGAGCAGTTTCCCGATCGAGACTGGATTCTGACCCGTATCCTGTGGCTGTCCGGTTGCCAACCTGGCTTCAATCGCTTGGGCTGCGTGGACACCATGCGGCGCTACATCTATATCCACGGCACTCCGGATATTGCCGAAATGGGTGTTCCCGGTTCGCATGGCTGCATTCGCATGCGCAATGCCGACATTGTCGCGTTGTTCGATCTGGTGCCTTGTTATTCGGAAGTCGAGATTTCCGAAGACTGAAGTGCCTGCCCAAAGGGGCCGAAACTACGCTCCTGTACCGTGATTTGGCCGTCTCGGCCATATCGAACGAGTGTCGAAGCGCGCGTGCCGTAGTTTTCCGACTTCACGAAAATGGCCGATAACAGGCGTTCCCATTCGATCGGTACGCCGGTACGCGGCAGGTTGTCGTCTGGAACGATTTGTTCGTTGGCCAAGAGCCGGAAAAAGGCGTCGGTATCCGGTAATTGCGGCAGCGCGGCGGAGAAAGCTTGGCGCGCGGCGAGCAGTTTCGGCCACGGACTGTCGAGCAGGTGATTGGAAAGGCCGTAGATGCCCGGTTGGAGCGCCCGTGGTTCGCCGTCGCGGTTCGAACAATAAACGAGCGATTCGTCGTCGGCGAGCAACAGGTTGAAGCCGGAATAGCACGTACCGTCGATTTGCCTCGCATAATCGAGCGCAGCACTATCCGAGGTCAGGAAATTGCGTGTCAGCCAGCCCCGCGACAGCGCTCCCTTGGCCATTCCCGGTTCGCGGACATTGGTGATGGCTGCGAAGCGCCCACTTTCCGTGATGCCCAGCCAAGTGCCGCCGGCCTCCAGATCCAGCCCGCCGATGACTTGCGGGGCATCCGGCCAGCGGCCCAGCGGCGTGCTTGGGCGAGCGTAGAACTCGTCGCGGTTGGCGGCAACGACCAGCGGGTAATCAGGATGCACCCGCCAGCCGATGACGATCAGGCACATGCCGCCGCGATCACGGATTGACGGCGGCGGCGCTCACCTTTGGCCCGTCGAGGGTGCCCAGGCGGAGATTTCCGGAGAAGTTGGATTGGACGACCGCCAGCGCTTCATAGCCCCCGGCAGGGGAGGCGGCAGCCGTCATCACCATGCCGCAGGATTGATCCGGATTGTCCGGCGAGTGCAGGACATCGCCCGCCTTGAGCGCCTGCTCGCTGGTCAGACGATAGAGGTGACGCTTCACCTTGCCGAGATATTGCGTACGGGCGACGACTTCCTGCCCCGGGTAGCATCCCTTGTGGAAGCTGACGCCGCCTATTTTCTCGAAATCGGCCATTTGCGGCACGAATTCTTCCTTGGTGGCTAGTGTTACCAGCGGGAAGGCGGCCTGAATATCGAGCCAGCGCCAGGCCAGCGTGCCGGCTGGGCGAGCCTTGATGGTCAGTTTTTGCCACAACGCGGCCATGGCCGATTCCGGTGCGATGACAATCAGGCGTGAGGCATCCAGGCGAATGACGGTCGTTTCATCCTGCTGTGCGGTAGCCAGTGGTGCGTCTGGGCAGGGCAGGCCTGCATCGGCCAGCGCCTCGTTCGCCTGCGGGCCGGAAATTCCGAGCATGACGGTGCTGTCGGTCAGTGCCGACAGCTTGACCTTGGCGCGCAGAACGAACATCTGCAGGCGTTTTTGGGTGGCTTCCTGAAGATCGGCTGAGAGCGCCAGGAAATAGCGTCCATCGCGTTGCCAGGTCAGGAAGCTCGCCTGCATCCGGCCCTTGGCCGTGCACCAGCCGGCGTGTTGGGCTTGGCCGTTGCCGAGGTGATTGACGTCGCTGGTCAATTGACTGTGCAAAAACGACTTGGCGTCCTCGCCGGTCGCCTCGATCAGTGCCAGGTGGGTGAGTGGTACGACGACGGTATGTTGCTTTGCTGCCTGCAGTTCGCCGGCGGCATCGCCAAAGCTGAGAAGTTCGGTCGAATCGCCGTCGAAAAGACCTTCGGCAGATTCCAGAAAGCTGCGCCAGTGGGGATTCATGGGGGCTCCAGATGGGTTTCGGATATTATATCGTCCGTTATAACGTGCTCGTTCCTCACGGGCAAGACCTGGCTTGCTGCCGACGAGTTCCCTTGCGCTTACTGATCAAGATTTTTCTGGCTGGCCTGTTGCTTTCTGCCGTTGCGGCAGGGGGCTTGTGGTGGTGGGCGGAACAGCCGATGGCCTTGCGCAGCTCCCCGCTCGATTTTCGCATCGCTGCCGGGAGCAGCCTGCGCTCGGCCATTACGCAGATGCGCGAGGCTGGCGTGGACGTCGATCCGACGCTGCTCGCCCTGCTGGCCCGGGCCAATCGGGCCGACACGGCGATCAAGGCGGGTAGTTATGCCCTCAACGAAGGAACGACGCCGCGTCAATTGCTGGATAAGTTGCTCAAGGGCAAAGTGACGCAGGGGGAACTGACCTTGGTCGAGGGCTGGACATTCCAGCAGTGGCGGGCCCGTCTCGACCGTCATCCCGACCTTCGCCACGACGCGCAGGGTTTGAGCGAGGCACAGATCATCGAGCGCCTTGGGCTGGCAGTGGCATCGCTCGAAGGACAGCTCTATCCCGATACCTACCTGTTCGACAAGCAATCCAGCGATCTCGACCTGTTGGCCAGGGCGCACCGCGCCTTGCAGCGCAAACTGGATGCCGAGTGGGCACAGCGGGCTGCCGGCTTGCCTTACAAGTCACCGCAGGAAGCCTTGACCATGGCCTCCATCGTCGAGAAGGAGACCGGGCGAGAGGCTGATCGCGCCTTGGTCGCTGCCGTTTTCGTCAACCGTCTGCGCAAGGGCATGCTGTTGCAGACCGATCCGACGGTCATTTACGGGTTGGGCGAAAAATTCGATGGCAATCTGCGCAAACGCGATCTGCAAACCGACACCCCATACAATACTTACACGCGTTCCGGCTTGCCGCCGACGCCGATTGCGATGCCCGGGCAGGCTTCGCTGCGTGCCGCGCTGAATCCCGCTGCCAGTGAAGCGCTCTATTTCGTTGCGCGCGGCGATGGCAGCAGCGTGTTTTCCCGAACGCTCGACGAACACAACCAGGCAGTCAACAAATATCAGAGAGGTGGAAAGTGAAAGGGAAATTCATCACTTTCGAAGGCATCGACGGTGCCGGCAAGAGCAGTCATGTCGAATGGATGGCCGAGGTCTTGCGCCAGCGTGGCCATGTCGTGCATGTCACCCGTGAACCCGGGGGAACCGAGTTGGGTGAGAAGTTGCGCGAATTGCTGCTCAACGAGCCGATGCACCTGGAAACCGAAACCCTGCTCATGTTCGCGGCTCGGCGCGAGCATCTGGCGCGCCTTATCGAGCCGGCCCTGGCGCGCGGCGAGTGGGTGGTCTGCGACCGCTTCAGCGATGCCACTTATGCCTACCAGGGTGGCGGGCGTGGGCTGGATCGGGCCAAGTTCCTGGCGCTCGAGCATTGGGTGCATGAGCATCTGCAGCCGGATCTGACCCTGCTGTTCGATCTGCCCCTCGATGTCGCACGCGAACGCATCGTGCTGGCCAATCGCGTACTCGATAAATTCGAACAGGAGCGGGCTGATTTCCATGAGCGTGTTCGGCTGGCCTACCTGGAGCGGGCGCATGTCAGCCCGGCCAGGTTCCGCGTCATAGATGCCAATCGCCCCATCGACGATATTCGTAAACAACTTGAGCAAATTGTCTCAACTATTTGTTTATGAACGTTATTGAACTTCATTCCAAGGTTTGGCTGGCATTGCAGGAGCGGCGAGTTCGCTTGCCACACGCACTGTTGCTGGTTGGCCAGAAAGGTTTGGGCAAGTTCGAACTGGCCAGGCGCTTTGCCGCCAGCCTGCTGTGCGAATCGCCACAGCCGGATGGTTTGGCGTGCGGAAAATGCTTGGCTTGCAACTGGTTCGAGCAGGGCAATCACCCCGATTTTCGCCTGCTGCAACCGGAAGCGCTCAGTGATGAGGCCGAAGTCGAGGAAGGCAAGAAGAAGCCGAGTCAGCAAATCACCATCGATCAGGTGCGCGGCCTGGATGAATTCTTCAATGTCGGTACGCACCGCGGCGGTTTGCGCATCGTGCTGGTCAATCCGACCGAGGCGATGAACCGCAGCACGGCGAATTCTCTTCTTAAAACACTTGAAGAACCATCGCCAGGTACATTGTTTTTAATGGTTTCCAGTGAGCCGATGCGCTTGCTGCCCACCATTCGCAGTCGCTGCCAGGTGGTGCCTATTCCGGTGCCATCCGGCAAGGTGGCGACCCGCATTCTGGCTGATCAGGGGCTTGAACAACCGGAGCGCTGGTTGGCGTTGGCAGGCGGGGCGCCCGGCTTGGCCCTGGCTCTGGCCGAGTCCGGGCAGAAGGCATGGCTTGATTCACTGGCTGGTCGATTGGGGGCAGGGCGTTCGCTCGACCCGCTGGGTGTTGCGGCCGAGATGGAGAAAGCGGTCAAGGACAGCAAGGGAAGGCTGCAGTTGAAGCAGGTTGTCGAGGCATTCCAGAAATGGCTCGTCGATCTCAGTTTGGCCCGGAATGGCCTGCCGGTGCGTTATTTTCTGCAGCAGCAGGCTACAATTTCAGGGCTGGCTGATATGATTCAGCCTGCGCGGCTGATTCAGTCGTATCGTGTTGTAATAACCCGCCGACAGGAAGCGGAGCAGCCCCTTAACGCTCGCCTGTTCCTGGAAGGCCTGTTTTTGGACTATCGAGCCCTGTTCGCCAATTGATCAACGATGAGTGAAGCCAAACCCGC
>CAZDRS010000119.1:0-7069 GCA_964507585.1 uncultured Dechloromonas sp. | reverse complement strand
CCTCCGGTGCGGCCAGCGCCGCCAGCACGAAGGCGCCGCCCATTTCCTCGATCTGAAACATCGGCCCGAAACGGGTCAACACCTTGTCGGCAAGCAATTGCTGCAAGCGTTGCAGCAGGGTCGCCTCATCGATCCCCAGGCGTGCCGCCGCTTCGGCGTAAGGCTGTTCGCAAACCGGGAAGTCGCCCTGCAGGGTTGCCAGAATCTGGCGATCGAGCGTGCTCAGTTCAGGCATAACGGGCTCCGCTCTGCTTGAAGCGGGTCAGCGAAAAAAGGGTTTCATGGGCGCAGTCTTCCAGGCCATGACGACGCCGCAACTCGGCTATCGTTGCCTCGACCTCGCCACGCTCCCGGCCGTGGATCATGCAGAACAGGTTATACGGCCAGTCCGGCAGGCACCGTGGCCGGCGGTAGCACAGGGTGACTGCCTGTTCCTCGGCCAGCGCACGGCCAACATCGCCCACCCGATCATCGGGAATGTTGTGTACCAGCATCGCATTGGCCCGGAAGCCGAGTTCGTGGTGGCGGACGACGACGCCAAAGCGCTTGATCGCCCCCTCTTCCAGCCAGCGGTGAATCCGCCCGAGCACCTCGCTCTCCGAAGTACCAACCCGGCCGGCAATCAGCTGGAAGGGGCGGATGAACATCGGCAAGCCTTCCTGCAGCACCGAGATCAGGCGGCGCTCGATTTCGCCAATCGGCAGCACCGGTTCGATCGGACGGACGGCGACCGGAGGCTTTTTTGCCTCGCCGTTCAACGAGAAGCCGAGATCGATATGGAACTCTTCAAGCAGCGGCAAGGGCATCAAGGGGTAGCCGGCAGCCTGCTCGATGGCTCCCAGCGTTGCCTGCAGGCGCCCCTCGCTACCCGCTGTGACGACGAACCACAGGTTGTAGCGATGCTCACGCTCGTAGTTGTGGTTGACCTCGGGAAAGCGATTGACGGCAGCCGCCACGGCCGCCAGTTTTTCCGGCGGCACGGCCATGGCCGCCAAGGTCGAGGCCCCGATGCGCTTGGGCGCGAAAACAGCCCCGACACGGGAAATCTTGCCATCGCGCCGGAGATTTTCCAGGCGGCCGAGGACGACCTTTTCGGCAACCCCGAGGCGCGAAGCCAGTTCGGCAAACGGCGCCGGGCAGAGCGGGAAATCGCGCTGAAAATCGTTGAGCAGATGGAAGTCGAGAGCGTCGTCCATTGCTCAGAAACCGATGCGCGCGGCCCGCGACGTGAAGAAAATGCCCGACGGGCTGTCGGCTGCAATCTCGCCCAGCTTGGCAAACGTCTCGGTGCTGTAGATCACTACCTTGTTGTCATCGCGCGCCGACAGCCAGACATTCTCGCCACGCGGAGCAAATTCCATGTGCAGGATACCCTTGCCCGGATCCATCTTGTGCACCACCTGGCCAGCCAGGGTATCGATCACATCGACCTTGCCGTTGTCCGGGAAAGCGAAATTGACCCAGATCTGCCGCCCATCCGGCCGCGCCATGACGAACACCGGCTGGCCACGCACCGGAATACGCCCGACTTCCTTCCAGGTTGCCACATCGACGACCAGCACTTCATGGCGGCCAATCGCCGGCAAATAGGCCTTACCCTGGGCCACCGACCAGCCGCGCAAATGCGGCATCTTGAACACCGGCAGCTTTTCCTGGCCCTTGCCGTAGTTTTCGAGAATCTTGCGGGCCCCCTTTTCCGGCTGCCACAAGTCGAGCAAGGCTATGCCATCCTCACCGAACAACCCGGCCATGAAGTAGCGTCCATCCGGCGTGACCAGGCCATCGTAGGGCTGGCTGCCGGCCGGGAAGCGCTGGGTCTTGGGCTGTTTCGGGTCGCTGAAATCGGTGACGCGAATCTCGCCGCCTTCGAACAACGCGTAGGCAAACTTGTTGCCGGCCGTGTCGGCCAGGCCAACGACCTTGGAGAACTGGCCGGGCGCATACTCAGCCGGCACTTCGGAAAGCAATTCCAGCGTCTCGGCATCGAAAGCCTTGATGCCGCCCGGCGTATAGTTCTGGGCAACGACGATACGGCCATCCTGCGAAATCGAGCCGCCAATGGCATTGCCCGACTGGATCACCCGCTTGACGATCTTGGCTTCCAGCAGATCGATCTTGGTCAAGCCGCCGTCGCGGCCAAAAATGAAGGCATAGCGGCCATCACGCGAATAGACGGCGGAAGCGTGCGACAGATCACCCAGGCCGCCGATCCGGGCATACGGCTGGCGGCTGGTGGTATTGACCAGCGTCACGTTCCCGCTCGAACGCTCGATGATCAGGCCAAGATCGCCCGTACCGCGCAACTGCGGGCCGGCACAGGCATTGAGCAACAGGGCGAACAAACAACTCAGCAGCAGGCGCATCGCAGTCTCACTCGGGGAATTTGGTCATCAGTTTATCGACAATCCAGGCCGCCTCGGCTTCCGACATGAATTGACTCCAAGGCGGCATGGGCGTGCCCGGCCGGCCGTAATAAATCGTTGCCGCCAGCCCTTCGGCCGGCTTGTCGCGCAGGTTCTCCGGCAGCAAGGCCGGCCCGAGGCCGCCTTTCAGGGTCATGCCGTGGCAGGAACCGCAATCCTGGCGCACCAGATGAACCAATTCCTTTTGCCGCTGTACCTCAGGCTCGGCTGCACAGGCCATGCCCGACAGCACAGTCAAACCGATTAACCACTTACTCGCCGACAACGACAACCCCCTTCATTTCTGGATGCGGCCCGCAATGATAGTCGTAACGGCCGGGCTTTTCGAAACGCCGTTGCCAGCTTTCCTGCGGAAACATGCGCTCCGACTCCAAGCCGCCTTCGGCCGGAAACACGACAGAATGGCTGGTTCGTTTCTCGTGGTTGATCCAGCGCACGCTGTCGCCAGCCTGGATGCGGACTTCGGCCGGCTCGAAACGATAGCCCTCGATACGCACCTCGGCCACCTGATCGGCCCACGCACCAAAAGAAAAGAGCGCCAGCAGGAGCGGCGCCCTTGTCAAAAGCTGCCGCCCGGACTGCTTGACGACTCCGGGCGACATGGATTTTTACTGCTTGGCAGCCTTCACGTCGCCATCAGCACCCAGACCAATGGTGTGGCCGAAGGATACGTGGTGGAAACGACCTGCCGCATTGTCAGCGTGGATGGCGATACCGAACGGGACGGCCTTGCCGGCGGCCAGCACGGCGTTGCCAGCCAGCTTGCGGGTAAAGGTCACGGTGTAGGTATCGCCAGCCTTGGCACCTTCAGCCGTGGCACCGGCCTTGCCACCGGTCATGTTGCGCTTGTCGGCAACGAAACCATCGGAAGACTTGCCACCACTCGCCCACTGCATCAGATCCATCGTGCCTGCCGTGACGTACTTGGTCTTGTCCTTGCCCTTCGGCATGCCCTTGGAGTCTTCATGGCAGGCAGCCCAGCAACCGACCTGGTCGCCCAGCGGCACCTTGTCGTTCGGGAACATGACGGTAGCCTTGACTTCGTTATCCTTGTCGGAATGGTCGGCACCACCGGCCGGTGCCTTGAAGGTCAGGCGAACATAGAGGTTGGTAGCATCGTAGGCAGCCTGGACGGTAACCGGGTAGGTCATGGTCTTCGGCGCGCCCTTCGGTTCCATTTCCTTGCTGGCCAAGCGCTTCAGGTCGAGCGACAGCTTACCGTCCTCGACGTGGCAACCGGCACAGGCTTCGCCCTTCTTCAGGCCGCTGGCGCCGCTATGCTCACCCTTGCCCTGCACCCACTCAAAGGGGGCTGCACCCGGGTGAAAAACGTGGATCGTGCTCTTGCCAACCTTGGCCCAGTCAGGTGCAGCAAAGGCAGCCTGCGAACCCAGAGCCATGAAAGCGCCAGCAATGGCGAGGGAAACGATTTTTTTTGTCATCCTATTCACTCCGCGAAAAGATATGAGACAGCACAGTTCCGTTCCTTGCGACTAACCTGTTGCCGGCTCACATGCTAAGGGGGCTTGCGCCCCCTTAGCCTTGCCTCAAATCAAACAATCAGCAGAATCAGATTAGTAGATGTCGTGCTGGGTGTTGTAGACGTTGAACTTGCCGGTCGGGGTGATCATCTTCGGATCGGTGATCACCTTCTTCAGCTTGAGCGTCTCATCGTCATAAACCACGATCGCGGACTGGTCGGTCTTGCCACCCCACAGGGAGATCCAGACTTCCTTGCCGTCAGCCGAGTATTCCGGATGCACAGCACGCTTGGTCGCCTTGGTCGGCGGCAGGCCGGAATCCTTGGCCACGTTCAGGATAGCCTTCGGCTTGGACAGGTCGGACATATCCCAGACGGAAACCGATTCAGCCAGATCCTTGTCCGAATTCTGCGGCGAGTCAGCCCACAGGTTCTTGGACTTCGGATGGGTCTTGACGAACAGGTTGCCCGGCACGTGCTTGACTTCCTGGACGACCTTCCAGTTGTATTCCTTGAACTTGGCGTACTTCTTGTCGTCGGACGGCGTCGAGATCAGGGTCACGACATCGGCACCGAGGTGGCCGGTTGCCCAGACCGGGCCGAACTTCGGATGGACGAAGTTGGCGCCACGGCCCGGATGCGGGATCTTGGCGACATCGACCAGCGCAGCCAGCTTGCCGGTTTTGGTATCGACCGCAGCGATCTTGTTGGAGGCGTTGGCGGCCACCAGGAAGTAACGCTTGGACGCATCCCAGCCACCGTCATGCAGGAACTTGGCAGAACCGATGGTGGTGGTCTTCAGGTTATTGATGTCGGAATAATCGACCAGCAGGATCTGACCGGTTTCCTTGATGTTGATAACCCATTCCGGCTTGGTGAAGGACGCGACGATGGAGGCAACGCGCGGTTCCGGATGGTATTCGCCATCAACGGTCATGCCACGGGTGGAAACGACCTTGAGCGGCTTCAGGGTGTCGCCGTCCATGATCACGTACTGGGGCGGCCAGTAGGAGCCGGCCACGGCGTACTTGTCTTCGAAGCCCTTGAACTTGGAGGTATCGACCGAGCGAGCATCGAAGCCAATCTTGACTTCAGCCACGACACCCGGCTTTTCCATCCACAGGTCGATCAGCGACAGGCGACCATCGCGACCGATCACATATACATAGCGGCCAGAAGCGGACAGGCGGGAAATGTGCACCGCATAGCCGGTCTTGACGATGGAACGGATTTCCTTGGTATCGCCGTCGATCAGAGCGACTTCGCCGGTGTCACGCAGGGTGACGGAGAAGACGTTCTTCAGGTTGATGTTGTTCATCTGCTTCTTCGGGCGCTGGTCAACCGGAACGATGACCTTCCACGAATCGGTGGTGTCCTTGAAGCTGTATTCCGGCGGCACATCCGGGGTGTTCTGGATGTACTTGGCCATCAGGCTGATTTCTTCCTTGGTCAGGATGTCGTCGAAGTTCACCATCCCGCCGTCGGTGCCGTAGCCGATGATCTTTTCCAGACGCTGCTGGCCGAGCTTCAGCGTACCGCCTTCGGTGACGTTGCCGTCCTTGTCCTTCTTCGACCATTGCGGCTCCAGGTTCTTGCCGGTAGCGCCCTTGCGCAGCACGCCGTGACAGCCGGCACAACGCTCGAAGTAAATCTTCTTGGCCTGTTCTTTCTCAGCTGCCGTCAGCGAAGGAGCCGTCTTGCCGGCTTCTTGCGCGAAAGCAGAACCCATGGCGGCCGCCATGGCAGTCAGTGCAAGCATCCCCACAACAGATTTTTTCATCTTTCCTCTCCTAGAACGAAATGGTTCGCGCCAAGCCCCCAGCACGATGCCCGCTAGGTTGCGCCTGCTCAAAAATCCCATCCTTGATACCCATCAAGATTTCTCATCCATCACCTTTTATTAACATTCAACAAGACATAGTTCATTAGTCGTAAATTATTAGAACTTTAGAACTACAAATCGAATGAATCCTTGACCCGCGCTATTGGCAGGCTCGGCATACCGCATTAGGATGCCGCCCACAGACAAAGGGAAACAATGAACACTCCATCGAAACTACAGGGTGGCAAGGTCTGGCTGGTTGGCGCCGGCCCCGGCGACCCCGAGCTGCTGACTCTCAAGGCGGCACGCCTGATTTCGCAGGCCGATGCCATCGTTTATGACCACCTGGTCGGCAACGGCATCATGGATCTGGCACGTAGCGACTGCCGTGTTATCTACGCTGGCAAGGAATCGTCCAAGCACACCATGCCGCAAGGTTCGATCAACCTGCTGCTGGTGCAACTGGCCAACGAAGGCCTGTCCGTCGTCCGCCTGAAGGGCGGCGACCCCTTCATCTTCGGCCGTGGCGGCGAAGAACTCGAAACCCTGGTCGCCTCCAACATTCCCTTCGAAGTCGTTCCGGGCGTTACGGCAGCCGCCGGCTGCGCCGCCTACTCCGGCTTCCCGCTGACCCACCGCGAGCATGCCCAGGCCCTCACCTTGGTCACCGGCCACCTCAAGGACGACACCGTCAATCTCGACTGGCCGGCCCTCGCCCGTCCTTGCCAAACCGTCGTTTTCTACATGGGCATTGGTGCGGCCGAGGAAATCTGCCGGCAAATGATCAACCACGGCCTGCCCTCGATGACCCCGGCCGCCGTTGTCCGCAATGGCACCCAGGCCGACCAGCAGACCGTGCTCGGCACGCTGGGCACCCTGCCGCATCGCATTGCCGAATCCGGCATCAAGCCTCCCGCCCTGATCGTCGTCGGCAGCGTCGTCAACCTGCATGAAAAGCTGAGCTGGTTCGAGAAGCCATGAAATACCTCTGCTTGCTGGCCGCCTTGTTTTCCCTGTCGGCCCACGCCTATTCGCCGGACGAATTACGCGGCGACTGCCAGGCTGCCGAGGAGTTGTACGCCAAGCAAAAGCACAGCGACCCGCTCCAGTCGATCCGCAGTGCCCGCTGCATCGCCTACGTTGCCGGTTTCGCCGACAGCTACGCGGTCAGCGATTACCTGGCCGGCCAGGTCGGCATGAAACTCAACGCTTTCTGCCTGCCCAACGACCCGGATTTGTCGATGCGCCTGGTGCGTGCCGTGGTCATCCACGTCGAACGGGTGCCCCCCAACACCACCATGAGCACGGCCACGCTGGTCGCCGGCGCGCTGGCCAAAGCATTTC
>CAZDRS010000118.1:0-7103 GCA_964507585.1 uncultured Dechloromonas sp. | reverse complement strand
TGTGCGGGGCGTACATGTCGAACAGCATCTTTTCCAGCTTGACGCCCATGTCCATCGACTTCTGCGTGCCGAAGCGGCAGTGCTCTGCACCGACGCAGGTCTTCACGGTGCGGATCGACTTGCCGTAGGCGTGGCCGGAAACCATGCCGGCGGCGTTGAGGTCGGCCCACATGGCCGGCAGGTCTTCCTTCTTGACGCCGAGCAGGTCGATCCGCTGGCCGCCGGTGACCTTGACGGTCGGCACGTTGTACTTCTCGGCGGCGTCGGCGATGGCGCGCAGTTCGGCCGGCGTCGTCAGGCCGCCCCACATGCGCGGCACGACCGAGTAGGTGCCGTCCTTCTGGATGTTGGCGTGGGCGCGTTCGTTGATGAAGCGCGACTGCGGATCATCCTTGGACTCATGCGGCCAGGTCGAGATCAGGTAGTAGTTCACCGCCGGGCGGCACTTGTCGCAACCGTTCGGCGTCTTCCACGCCAGCGCCGCGAAAACGGCTTCCTTGGTCGTCAGATGCTGGCTGAAAATAGCCTCGCGGACGACCTTGTGCGAATGGTCGGTACAGCCACAGATCGGCTTGGTATCGAGGGCCGCCGGCGTGTAGGCACCGCCGATGGTGGAGGCCAGGATCTGTTCGACCAGGCCGGCGCAGGAGCCGCAGGACGAAGCGGCCTTGGTGTGCTTCTTGACCTCGTCCAGCGTGAACAGGCCCTTCTCCTTGATCGCCTTGACGATGGTGCCCTTGGTCACGCCGTTGCAGCCGCAAACCTCGGCGGAATCAGCCATCTCGGCCGCCTTGCTGTTGCCGGCATGGCCGACGTCGCCGACCAGGTTCTGGCCGAAGATCAGCGAGTCGCGGATGTCGTGGATGTCGCGCTTGTCCTTGAGCAGCTGGAAGTACCACGGGCCGTCGGCCGTGTCGCCGTACATGACGCCGCCGACCAGTTTGTTGTCCTTGATCACCAGCTTCTTGTACACGCCGCCGTGCGGGTCGTTGAGGACGATTTCCTCGGTGTCCTTGCCGCCCATGTAGTCGCCGGCCGAGAACAGGTCGATGCCGGTTACCTTCAGTTTGGTCGAAGTCACCGAGCCGGTGTAGCGGCCGATGCCGTAGCCGGCCAGGTGGTTGGCGGCGACCTTGGCCTGTTCGAACAGCGGGGCGACCAGGCCGTAGGCGATGCCACGGTGGCTGACACACTCGCCGACGGCGTACACCTTCGGATCGTAGGTCTGCATCGTGTCGTTCACGACGATGCCGCGGTTGCAGTAGATACCGGACGATTCGGCCAGTGCGTAGTTGGGGCGGATGCCGGCGGCCATCACGACGAGGTCGGCCGGGATCTGCATGCCGCCCTTGAAGCGGATCGCTGCGACGCGACCGGATTCGCCCTGGATCAGCGCCTCGGTCTGGGTCGACAGCAAGAACTTGAGCCCCTTGTCCTCCAGCGACTTCTGCAGCATCTTGCCGGCGGTTTCGTCGAGCTGGCGTTCGAGCAGCCACGGGCCGAGGTGCACCACGGTCACGTCCATGCCACGCAGCTTCAGGCCGTTGGCCGCTTCCAGGCCGAGCAGGCCGCCACCGATGACCACGGCGTGCTTGTGCTTGGCCGCCGCATCGATCATCTCGTCGGTATCCTTGATATCGCGATAGCCGATGACGCCCGGCAGGTCATTGCCCGGAATCGGCAGCATGAAGGGCGTCGAGCCGGTAGCGATCAGCAGGCGGTCGTATTCTTCCTCGGTGCCATCCTCGGCAATCACCTTGCGCTTGATGCGGTCGATGGTCTTGATCTGCTTGCCGGTATGCAGCTTGATCTTGTTCTCGGCGTACCAATCCAGCTCGTTGAGGATGATGTCCTTGATCTGCATTTCGCCGGCCAGCACCGGGGAAAGCAGGATGCGGTTGTAGTTCGGGTGCGGCTCGGCACCGAAGATGGTGATGTCGTAGTGATCCGGCTTGATCTTCAGCAGTTCTTCGACGGTGCGGACACCGGCCATGCCGTTGCCGACCAGGACAAGACGAGGTTTGCTCATGTTTGGGCTCCAACGTTGCGCGCACCTTGCGGTGCAAATATTTTTCAGCGCATGACGTCGTTGCCATCGGGCCGCCCTCGTTGGCGGCTATATCGCTGTCTCGGAACCCTTCATCGCAATCCCCGTGCCAGCTAGCTAAACAGCTGATTTACAAAGGACTCAAGCCCATCCTTGACTGAGCAGCGCACCACACCGGTGCATCCGGAGCCAGCACGGTGCAGAAACGCCCGCAGCCTCCGCCGGCACAGCACAGGCAGCCAAGAAGACCACCCGCGCCCTGCGGGCGAGTCATCCCAGCCCAGCTTTTCGCTGAGAACCGCCGCATTCCTGCGGAGGCTTTTCTAATTGCTAACTGAGTTTTTCCGAGCGCATTGGGCGTGGCAAGCAGCCGTACAGGCATGCCACCCCGTGGCCTTCCCGCTTCACGAGAGGCCGCTCCGGGAGACTTGGCGAGCCGCCCTAATTGCCGCCGACCAGCATCCCGGTCGCCTCGACGGCGACGATGGCCTTGGCCTGGTTGAAGTCTTCCGCGTAGCCGCTGGCGTAGAGCAAGCACGCCAGCTGGTTGGCAATCGGCTTGGGCAACGGAATCTGCTTGTCGAGTACGCGGCGTATCCAGCGTGCAGTGCTCGCCGCATCGGCCGCCTCCGGTAGGTTGGGCAGCGTGCGCAGGCTTTCGTGCTCGGCCTCGAACAGCACATCGGCCACACCGTCATGCACATACTCCAGACGCGGCCGGCGCTTGGCATTGGCGTACGGCTCGCCCTCGGTGCCGCGTAGCAGCAGGCCACGTTGCCCCCGTACCTGCATGATGTTGCGCATCAGGTCGATGAATTCCGGATGCGTCGCCGGCGCGACCAGGACAGCCTCGCCACCAAACGGATCGAGCAGTTTGACCAGGCTGTGCGCACTGTTGCGCACCCCCATCCGCGCCCGTAGCGAGAGCAGGTTATGGATGCCGGGGCACATCGCGCTGAGCGGCAGGAAAGCCAGCCCCTTCTCGTCGAGCGCCGCCTGCGCCTGGTGCGGCGAGGCCACCGGCATGACCCCCAACTCGCGGAAAATATGGGCCGACGTAACGCGGCCATAGCCCTCGATCAGGCCATGCACCAGCACCGGCACGCCAAAGCGCTGCAGCAGCAAGGCCAGCAGTGGCGTCAGGTTGGCTTCCTTGCGCGCCCCGTTGTAGGTCGGCAGCACCACCGGACGGCCGCGACCATGCGGCAGGTCGAGCTGATGCGTCCGTTCGTCGGTCGCCGCCAGGAAGCCGAGCATTTCGTCGAGCGACTCGCCCTTGACGCGCAGGCCGAGGATGATCGCGCCCAACTCAAGATCCGGCACGCCGCCGTCGAGCATGGCCGCATAGAGCTGCCGGGCATCCTCCTGCGAGAGGTCGCGCGCACCGTTGGCACCTCGCCCGATCTCCTTGATGTAATGTCCGTAGCTCACCAACTCCTCCTTTGTCGTATCAGGCGACCGCCTCTACCGGCGCGTGTTCTGCCACCATGCGCCGGATCTCCGGCACGCAAGAACCGCAGAATGTGCCACAACGCAGCTTTTCCTGCAGCATCGAAAAGTCGGCACCGGCATCGAGCGCCTGACGAATCTGCACATCGCTCACATCGGCGCACTTGCAAACGATGTTGCGCGGCGCCACGCTGACCGGTGCCTTGCGGGTCGGCGCCAAGGCCATGCGCAGCAAACCGGCATCGAGTTCGTCCTCGGCCATCGCCTGCTTCAGCCAGCTTTGCGCCAGCGTCTCACCACACAGCCGGACAGCCTGCAAACGCCCGTCGCGTGCCACCGCCTTCTTGGCGATGCGTTTCGAGGCATCGACATAAACCATTGCATCGCCGGCCTGATCAATCCCGAACAGGTGGTCGAGCCCGGCGATCGCCACGTCGTCGAGCGCCTCGGCTGTCGCCGCCCGCAGCACCACGAGCGGCGTCTTGCGGCCGTACAAGCCGATCGCGGCATACGGATAGTCAGCCAACAACGGCCGCACCGACTGCAGCAGCGCCAGCGCCTCGCCCTGGCTGGCACAACGGCGCACGACGGCAATCGGATAGGGCAGATCAGCCTTGCTGATCTGCACCGCCGCATGCTTCAGTTCCGGCTGCCGGGAATAGGGGTCGGTCGCATCGCAAGCCACGGCATTGACGCCCGGCGTATTCATAAACTGGCTGCCCCAGTGCATCGGCAGCCAGGCACGCCCCTTCTTCAACCCTGCCCTTTCCTCGACGCGCACGACCGTGATACCGCGCCCGTTGCCAACCTCGGCCAGATCGCCGCTGCTCAGGCCGCGGTAGCGCATGTCGCAAGGGTGCATAGCCAGCACCGGCTCGTCCTCCAGGTTGAACAGGCGCGGCACCGTTCCCGTCCGGCTCATGCCGTGCCAGTGGTCGCGCATGCGGCCGGAGAGCAGGCTGACCGGATAGGCAGCATCCGGCAGGTCGGCCGTCTTCAGGTGGTGCACCGGAACGAAGCGCGCCTTCCCATCGGCCGTCGGGAAGATGCCGTCGCCGTACAGGCGCGCCTTGCCGCCGCTCGCCCCTTCCGGATACGGCCATTGCTGCGGGCCGGCGGTGTCGAGCAGCGCATAGCTCAGGCCGCTAATATCGAGATCGCGACCGCGCGTGCTCTCGCGGTGTTCGTTGAAAATCGACTCGGGATCGGCGTACGGAAAGAGTCGTTCGCCATCGACGCCGAGGCGGCGACCAAGACGACGCGCGAAATCAACCACGATCTCCCAGTCATGGCGCGCTTCGCCCGGCGGCGGCACCGCACCGTTCACATGCGTGATACGCCGCTCGGAATTGGTCACGGTACCATGCTTCTCGCCCCAGCTACTGGCTGGCAGCAGCAGGTCGGCGTAGGCTGCCGTGTCGGTATTGGCGTAGGCCTCCTGCAGCACCACGTATTCCGCCGCCTGCAGGGCTTCGCGCACCGCCGCCTGATTGGGCAGCGACTGGGCCGGATTGGTGCAGGCAATCCACACCACCTTGATCTCGCCGCTCTTGAGCGCCTTGAACAGATCGATAGCGGACTTGCCCGGTTTCTCCGGCACGGCCGGAATTCCCCACAGGGCGGCCACTTCGGCCCGGTGCACCGGGTTGGCCAGGTCACGGTGCGCCGACAGCAGGTTGGACAAGCCGCCCACCTCGCGCCCCCCCATCGCATTCGGCTGGCCGGTCAGCGAGAAGGGGCCAGCCCCCGGCTTGCCGATCTGCCCGGTCGCCAGATGCAAGTGAATGATTGCGGCGTTGTTGTGCGTGCCGTGCGCCGACTGGTTAAGGCCTTGGCAATACATCGACAGCGAAGCACCGCTGGTGCCGAACCAGCGCGCCGCCTGCACGATATCCTCGGCCGGCACGCCGCACACGTCAGCCACGGCCTGCGGCGTGTATTTGCGGACGATTTCCTTGAGTTCATCGAAACCACTGGTATGGCCGGCGATGAAGTCGCCATCGAGCATTCCCTCGGCAATCAGCACATGCAGCATGCCGTTGAACAGCGCGATATCGCTCCCCGGCTTGATCGGCAAATGCAAATCGGCAATCTCGGCGCTCTCCGAGCGGCGCGGGTCGGCAACGATGATCTTCAGGTTCGGATTGGCGGCCTTGGCATCCTCGACATAGCGAAAAACGATGGGATGCGCGACGGCCGGATTGGCGCCGGCAATAAAAATCACCTGTGCCTGTAGGATATCCTCGTAGCTGCACGGCGGCGCATCGACCCCGAGCGTCTGCTTGTAACCGGCGACAGCCGACGACATGCACAAACGGGAATTGGTATCGACGTTGTTGGTGCCGATCAGTCCTTTCGCCAGCTTGTTGAAGACGTAATAGTCCTCGGTCATCAACTGGCCGGAAATGTAGAAAGCCACCGAATCCGGGCCATGCGCACGTATCGTCGCCGCAAAGCGCTCGGCCGCCTCCTCGAGTGCGCTATCCCAGCTCACGCGCTGGCTTGCCTCGCCAGGCTCTGCCCGGCGCGCCGGATACTGCAGCCGGTAGCTGGTATCGGCCGTCAGATTCAGGGTCGCCCCCTTGGTGCACAGGCGGCCACGGTTGGCCGGATGATCGGGATCACCCCGCACGCCGACGATGCGCTCGCCTTCGGTCTCGATCAATACACCACAGCCAACGCCGCAGTAGCAACAGGTAGACTTGATTTCCGTTTTCATGTTTTTCCTTCCGGTCAGCCATTGAGCAACAGGCATGCCACCTAGAAAAATCATGGACTTGGAATAAAAAAGGGAAATTCCTGATCGGAATTTCCCTTTTTTGGTGCAAGAAAAAGCGAGCCTTTCCCTATTTGATGCGCTGCAGCTTCGGGCGCCCATCATCGGGGCGCGGCGGTTCCGGAGGCGGTTCATCGCGCGGCGGTTCGGCCGGCGCTACCGCTACCAAATCCTCATCCGCCATCTCGCTGTCGCCATCCACCTCGAACGACATGCCGGCGCCGTTTTCGCGAGCGTAAATAGCCGATACCCGCTCGACCGGTACCGACAGATCACGTGCCACGCCATTAAAGCGCGCCTGGAACTCGATCAACTCGTTGCCGATCTGCAGCTTGTTGGTCGCATTCGGCCCAAGATTGAGCACGATCTGCCCACCGCGCACGAATTCGCGCGGCACCCGGGTGCGCTGATCGACCTCGACGGCAATATGCGGGGTAAAGCCGTTATCGCAGCACCATTCCCAGATGGCGCGCAGCAGATACGGCTTGGTGGACGGCAGCTCCATGCTTACTTGCGCATCGCCTTTTCGGACGGCGTCAGGGCATCGATGAAGCCCTGGCGGCTGAAAATACGCTCGGCGTACTTCATCAGCGGAGCGGCAGCCTTGCCCAGGTCGATACCGTAGTGGTCGAGACGCCACAGCAACGGGGCGATAGCCACGTCGAGCATGGAGAACTCATCACCCAGCATGAATTTCTGCTTGTTGAAGATCGGCACGATCTCGGTCAGGCGCGCCTTGATCTCCTGGCGTGCCTTGTCGGCCGTCTTGCCGTTCTTCTCGATCACTTCCATGAAGGAGAAGATTTCACGCTCCATGCCGACCAGCAACTG
>CAZDRS010000117.1:0-7105 GCA_964507585.1 uncultured Dechloromonas sp. | reverse complement strand
TTCTCGGCACCATCTTCCTCGGCATCGCCACGCCGACCGAAGGCGGCGCCATGGGCGCAGCCGGCGCGCTGATCCTGGCCCTGGCCCGCCAGCGGCTCTCCTTCAAGCTGCTCAAGCAGGCCATGGAGACCACCGGCAAGCTGTCGTCCTTCGTCGTCTTCATCCTGGTTGGTTCGACCGTGTTCGGCCTGGTCTTCCGCGGCGTCAACGGCGACCTGTGGGTCGAACACCTGCTGCTCGGCCTGCCCGGCGGCCAGGTCGGCTTCCTGATCGTGGTCAACATCCTGGTCTTCGTGCTGGCCTTCTTCCTCGACTTCTTCGAACTGTCCTTCATCATCGTGCCCCTGCTGGCCCCGGTGGCGGACAAGCTGGGCATCGACCTGGTGTGGTTCGGCGTGCTGCTGGCGGTGAACATGCAGACCTCCTTCATGCACCCGCCGTTCGGCTTCGCGCTGTTCTACCTGCGCTCGGTCGCCCCGGCCTCGATCAAGACGACGGATATCTACTGGGGCGCCATTCCCTTCGTCTGTATCCAGATCCTGATGGTCGCCATCATCATCATCTTCCCGAACATCGTCAGCTACGGCGACCCGGCCGAAAAGGCCCGGATCGAGCAGCAAGGCGATGTCGACCTGGGTACGCTGATGCAGGAAGGCGAGGGGGTCAAGGCACCAACCGAAGACTCGGCCGCCGAACTGCTGAAGAACCTGCAGAGCGGCGACAACAAGTAAGCATTCAGATCGACCTGAACCCTTCAAGCGGAGCTGCGGCTCCGCTTTTTTTTCGTCATCAATCGGGACTATGATGACGATGGAAATTGGTCATTGGCCGGCTGCAGCCGAGCGGCGGACAATACTTCCATCGACAACCAACAACTCAGGAGATCGCCATGGATATTGGAATCAGCAAGAAAGACCGGGAAAAGATTGCCGACGGCCTGTCCCACCTGCTCGCCGACTCGTTCACGCTGTACCTGAAGACGCACAATTTCCACTGGAACGTCACCGGCCCGATGTTCAACACCCTGCACGTGATGTTCATGGATCAATACACCGAGCTGTGGAACGCCCTCGACCTGATCGCCGAACGCATCCGCGCCCTGGGCGTTGCCGCCCCCGGCACCTACCGCGAGTTCGCCAAGCTGACGGTCATCAAGGAAAGCGAAGGCAGGGTCAGCGCCGAAGACATGATCAAGCAACTGGTCGCCGGCCAGGAAGCCGTGACCAAGACCGCGCGCAGCATCTTCCCGCTGGTCGACAAGGCCGGCGACGAACCCACCGCCGACCTGCTGACCCAGCGCATGCAGATCCACGAAAAGAATGCCTGGATGCTGCGCAGCCTGCTCGAACACTAGGCCAGGCAGTCCCGACGATCCGAAAGCCCGCACAATGCGGGCTTTCTTTTTGCAGCCGGGGCGACCCGCGATCTCGCGGCGGAAATTCATTGTTTTAATGGCTTTTTTATACCCAGTTTCATAGCATCCCGGGCCATGCGCATTGTCAAACATGCTCCTTCATTAATTGGGTACCTGTGGGCCTTTCTCGGAACGGCCCTGGGGAGCCTGTTGCTGAGCCCGCTGCGCAATCTCGTCGACCTCTCGAATATCGCCCTCCTTTATGTCCTCGCCATTGTGACCGTGGCCGTCACATATGGCCGTGGCGCAGCAATCGTCAGTGCCCTTTTCAGTTCCCTGTGTTACGCCTATTTTTTCGTACCACCGCATTTTTCCCTGGCCATTACGGAGGCCCAGTACCTCCTTGCCACGGCAATCATGCTGGTCGTCGCCCTGATGGTGAGCCACTTGACCTCTCGCCTGAAACATCACGCCGACTACGCCAACCAGAAATCCAGCCAGAGCAACAAGCTTTACGAACTCTCGCAGGCGCTGGCCGGCGCCATGACCCCCACCTCGGTGATTGCCCTGGCCAGCCAGTTTTTTGCCGAGTCATTAGGCGCCCGACAAGTCCATGTTTTTTTCCCGGACGAATTCGATACGCCGGGCGGACTGGTCACCCCGGCACTGCTCACCCAGTGCATCGAAAGAGGGCAACTGCTCTCCCGCCCCACGGGCAGCGACAACTTCTATGCGGTGATGCCACTGACCGCGGCAAGCGGCATCCAGGGCGTCCTTGGCATGGAGGTGAAAGCCGGGGTACTGGGCTCGGAGCAGGCTGTCGAATACGTCGAGACGGTCGCCTCCGTCGTTGCCGTGGCTCTGGAACGATCTTTTTTCGCAGCCAAGGCACGCGAAACCGAAGTCAAGCACGCGGCGGAAGCCCTGCGCAGTTCGATTCTCTCTGCACTGTCGCACGATCTGCGCACCCCCGTGACGGCGCTCGTCGGCATGGCCGAGACTGTCGCCCTGGGGAAGGTGCCCGCAGAACGCCAAAAGCCGCTACTGGAAGCCATTCGCAACCAGGCTTTGTCGATCGGCCAGCAAATGACCAATCTCCTCGACATGGCCAAATTGAGTGCCGGCAAGTTCGAACTGAATACGGACTGGCAACCGATCGAGGAAGTCCTCGGCGCCACCCTGCAACAAGCGGAGTCGCACTGGCCTGCCCGAAAAATTCATGTCACGCTGGCCCCCGATCTTCCGCCAGTCAACATTGACGCCGTGCTGATTGAACGCGTGCTGTGGAATCTCATTGAGAACGCCATCAAATACGCCCCTGCCGACACGACCATAGAAATCAGCGCCAAACCGAGCGAGGCACAAATCAGGATCGAAGTCTGCGACCGCGGCCCGGGGATCGACCACGAGCGCCGCGAGCAATTATTTGAATTATTTCAACGGGGCAAAACCGAATCCGGCATACCTGGGGTCGGCCTGGGACTTTCCATCGCCAAGACCATCGTGGAAGCGCATGGCGGCAGCATCTCGGCCAGGAATCGTGAAGGCGGCGGCAGTTGCTTCACCATTCAGTTACCCGTCGGCAATCCCCCCGTATTTACCGACATCGACGAGCACCCATGACCCCATTGGAAACCATCCTAGTCGTCGAGGACGAACTGCAGATTCGGGAAGCTGTTGCGATGGCCCTCGAATCGGAGGGCTTTCGCGTGCTCCAGGCAGGCTCGGCGGGCCATGCAACCGTCCAGGCAGCAACCCAGAAACATCAGTTGGTCATTCTCGATCTCGGCTTGCCGGATCGGGATGGCGTCGATTTCATTCGCGACTATCGCGCCTGGTCGCCAACCCCGATCCTGATTCTCTCCGCCCGCAGCGAAGAACGCAGCAAGGTCGATGCGCTGGATGCCGGCGCCGACGACTACCTGACGAAACCGTTCGGCATCGCCGAGTTGTTGGCCAGGGTTCGCGCCTTGCTACGCCGCAGGCAGTTCAACACGAGCGAACCGCAGGCGACTCTCCAGTTCGGTGACTATGTGATCGATTGCGTCAATCGGGTGGTTACCCGCCGAGGCGAAGCCATTCATCTTTCGCAAATCGAGTATCGCTTGCTGGCTTTTCTGGCAGCGAATCCCGGCCGCGTCCTGACTCATCGCCACCTGCTGGCCCAGGTGTGGGGTGGCCAGGCCGTCGAGAACCCGCAATACCTCCGCGTCTATGTCGGCCATCTGCGACAGAAGATCGAGGAAAACCCAGCACAACCCCGCCACATTCTGACCGAAATCGGCGTGGGTTACCGTTTTCAACCCTGATTTCTCTCCCTCACCATCCCGTTATGAGCGCTTACTCCACCGAAACCGTCCTATCCGTCCACCACTGGAACGACACCCTGTTCAGCTTCCGTTGCACGCGCGGCTCCAGCCTGCGCTTTACGAGCGGCCAATTCGTTATGATCGGCCTCGAAGTTGACGGCCGCCCCCTGACCCGCGCCTACAGCATCGCCAGCGCCAGCCATGAGGAACACCTCGAATTCTTCAGCATCAAGGTGGAAAACGGCCCGCTGACTTCCCGCTTGCAACATTTGAAAGTGGGCGACCCCGTCCTGATCAGCCGCAAGCCGACCGGCACGCTGGTACTGCGTGACCTGAAGCCGGGCAAACGCCTGTTCATGTTCGCTACCGGCACAGGCCTGGCACCGTTTATGAGCCTGATCCATGAGCCGGAAACCTATGAACGCTTCGAGCAAGTCATCCTGATTCACGGTGTCCGCTGGACGAGCGAACTGGCCTACCACGACTATATCGAGCAAGACCTGCGTGACCACGAGTACCTCGGCGAAATGATCCGCGAACAACTGATCTACTACCCGACCGTGACCCGCGAGCCGTTCCGCAACGAAGGACGCCAGACCGACTTGATCATTTCCGGCAAGCTGTTTGAAGACCTCGGTATCGAACCTCTGAACCCGGCAACCGACCGCGGCATGATTTGCGGCAGCCCGGCGATGCTCAAGGAAATTTCCGCGATGCTCGACAGCTTCGGTTTTGAAATTTCGCACCGCATTGGCGAAATGGGCGATTACGTTATTGAGCGCGCTTTCGTCGAGCAGTAATCGATCGTGCGACAGCATGACGGAGCACCACCTTCGCTTGCTGCTCGCCATCCTCACCTGGCCATCGGGGATTGCACGCCCGACGGCCAGGCGTGGTTACGGCCGGAGAAGGCCTTGCTGGAGTACCGCATGGGCTCCCCCGAGCAGGCCATGCTCTGGGCACAAGCGCTGGTGCCGCTCCCCGAGGCAATCCGTACCGAACTACCCACACTCCGCCACCTCAAGCACCTTGCCGGCCAAGCCTGGCCGTGCAACACCGACTGGAAGAAAACGATGCGACGCATGACGCTGCTGCTTGCCCTTTTGCCTCTAACGGCACTTGCTGATAGTGGCTTACCCGCCGTCGCCGGTATTCCGGTGGACTTCATCCTGTTTGCCCTGACGCTGCTCGGCGTTGCACTCTTCCACAACGCAACCCTGTACGTCGCGCTCGGCGGCCTGATTGGCATCAGCCTGTACAAGATCCTTTTCACCGGCTTCAAGACTGGCCTGGGATTGGCTGGATTCATCGGCCACCTGGGCCACGAATGGGTCACGCTGGCCAATCTGTTCTGCCTGCTGACGGGTTTTGCGTTACTGGCCCGGCACTTTGAAAAGAGCCATATACCGGTCATCTTGCCCAGGTTCCTGCCATCTGACTGGAAAGGGGGCTTTGTGCTCCTGATCATGGTTTTCGTAATTTCCAGCTTCCTGGACAACATCGCAGCGGCGCTGATCGGCGGCGCCATGGCTCACCAGCTGTTCAAAGGCAAGGTTCATATCGGATTCCTCGCCGCCATTGTGGCTGCCTCAAACGCAGGCGGCTCCGGCTCGGTAGTGGGCGATACCACCACCACGATGATGTGGATCGACGGCATCGACCCCGGAACGGTCTTCCACGCCTATACTGCCGCCGGCCTGGCGCTTGTCATCACCGCCTACTTTGCTGCCAAACAGCAGCACGCCTACTCCCCGATCATCAAGGCTGCCCATAACCATACCCGGCTGGACTGGGGCCGCTTGTTCATCGTGTTTCTGATGCTGGCTTTTGCAATCGCGGCCAACATCACCATCAACGTCATGTATCCCCAAATCTCCGACCGCTTCCCATTCATCGGGGCTGCCGTCTGGCTGGCCATCGTGATGACCATTCCGGTTCGCCGCCATGACTGGGAAATCCTCCCTGACACGATCAAAGGTTCGGTATTTCTACTCTCATTGGTGACTTGCGCTTCGATGATGCCGGTCGAGGCCTTACCCATCGCCTCATGGCAAAGCGCCATGACCCTGGGCTTCGTCTCTGCCGTATTCGACAACATCCCACTGACCGCGCTGGCCTTGCGCCAAGGCGGTTTCGACTGGGGCTTCCTGGCCTACGCAGTGGGCTTTGGCGGGTCGATGTTGTGGTTCGGCTCCTCCGCCGGGGTCGCACTCGTCAGCATGTTCCCCGAAGGGCGATCCGCCAAGCAATGGCTGCTCCAAGGCTGGCATGTCACGGTGGCATACGTCCTCGGCTTTTTCTTCATGCTGGCCGTTCTGGGCTGGCACCCGCAACCGGCGCACAAGGCCCCAGCAACACCGGGCACTACGGTCGTCACCACGGAGCTTGAGCACTAGCCACAGTCTCGATTTGGCGTATGTCGCCTCATGCCGTGCCGGTCGTTGTCATGCCGATGTTGCCAACAGGCAGCCTGGACGATGCGACGACCATCTCTGAATGACCGACCCGGCAATTTGTGAAATACCCAATAAAAAACCCGCAAGGCGACTTGCGGGTTTTTCTGTTTGAGCTTGGAAAGCTTATTTGTGCGACTGCAGGAAGCGATCCATACGCATCTCGGCGACACTGAACCAGGCGTTCTGCGTCTTGCGATACTTTTCCCACTCCGTGTAGATCTTCTTGAAGGCCGGATTCTTGGCAGATTCATCAGCGTACAACTGCTGGGTAGCCTTATAGGCAGCTTCCAGAATCTCGTCCGAGAAGGAGTGCAGCTTGACACCGCTCTGCAGCAGCTTGGACAGCGCGATCGGGTTCTTGTGGTCGTATTCGGCCATCATCGTCACGTTGGCTTCGTACGCTGCAGCCTGGAAGGCAGCCTGGTATTCCTTCGGCAGCTTGTCCCATTCCTTCTTGTTGACGAAGAAGTGGATGGTCGGGCCGGATTCCCAGAAACCCGGGTAGTAGTAGTTCTTGGCAACCTTGTAGAAGCCCAGCTTTTCGTCGTCGTACGGGCCGACCCACTCGGCGGCATCGATGGTGCCCTTTTCCAGCGCCGGGTAGATGTCGCCACCGGCGATCTGCTGCGGCACGACACCCAACTCGGCGAAGACGGCGCCGCCCAGACCGGCGATACGCATCTTGACGCCCTTGAGGTCGGCCAGGGTCTTCACTTCCTTGCGCCACCAGCCGCCCATCTGGGTTCCGGTATTACCGCCGGCGAAGGAAACGACGTTGTAGTTGCCATAGAACTCGTCGAGCAGCTTCTGGCCGCCACCGTAGTAAATCCAGGCATTCATCTGGCGGGCGTTCATGCCGAACGGCACAGCGGTACCGAAGCCGAAGGTCTTGTCCTTGCCGACGTAGTAGTACGAGCAGGTGTGGCAGCACTCGACGGTGCCCTGTTGCACGGCATCCAGCGCCTGCAGGCCGGGAACGATCTCGC
>CAZDRS010000116.1:0-7119 GCA_964507585.1 uncultured Dechloromonas sp. | reverse complement strand
AAGCCGCGAAGGGAACCCACAAGCGCAGCTTGTGGGCGGTCCCTCTCGACGGAATGGTTAGGCGAAATTTGCCACATAGCCACAGCCTCTACGCTTTAAATTTTACTGGACTGCTTCTTGCTGAGCAGGCCCAACTCATGGAATGTTTTATCAAAATCCCGAACACGGATGTTTTCCGGGTAGGAGTATTCGGCTTGGAGAAGGACATCTCGCCAATCCGTCCTTGCCGTGGCGATGGCTTTCTTGAGTTTCTCCAGATCCCCCTGGGCTAAATACACCAAGGCTCTGATCAAACGAGGACTTACCAACCCTTTTGATTCTGCATCCAGTTCATCAAGCGCTTGCATGACGGATGGAGCGCTTACGCCAAAATCGCTTTGAATCTTTTGATAGATATCCGTTTGCACAGGTCATCCAATCATTGCGAACGAGACTTTCGCCTAACGTGCTAGCTCAGCCGACGGCAGACAGCGTAGCTGGCTGACGGTCGGCTGGAGCGGAGGGTTGGGCGGCTGCGGTTTTAGTTGGCTCGAAACGTTGGCCATACCTTTGCAACCTCGTTGAGACATACGTTAAGTTTTTGTCGAGTGGACACCGGAATTGATGCGCCACAAGTGGCAAGTAATTCGGTAATTGATGCGCCAACTTCCCCTAGCCACTCCGAGGAGGTTGTGTTTGCCGAGAAACACCGATCACGAGCGGCCTCAGCGGGAGCTACGAAGCCAGCGGCTTCTAGTTCAGAGAGTGCTTCCCGCAGCCTGGGGGCAAAGTCTTCAGTGTGGGTCATTGCGGTGCCGCCCAACTAGTAGTAGACGTCAAAAACGTCCAATAACCCGGCGAGTTGTCCAATAACCCGGAATGCCGGACAAATATTTTCCTTGCGTCATCTGTATTTCGATTGTATAACTGGTTATCCATACAGTATTAAATATTCAATGAAACCGGACATGACTGATAGGGCGGTTGCACAGTCTCCACGATTGCTTGATCAGGTGCGGATCGCCGTACGCATTCGACATTACAGCATACGCACCGAGCAGGCTTATGTCCATTGGATATCGGCTTTCATTCGCTTTCATGGAATGCGGCATCCGCGCGAGATGGGGGCGCGGGAGGTGACTGCATATTTGTCGTACTTGGCAAGCGAGCGGGATGTGGCTGCATCAACGCAGCGGCAGGCCTTGTCGGCGTTGTTGTTTCTCTATAAGCAGGTTCTGGAAGTCGATTTGCCGTGGCTGAACGATTTGGTGCGGCCAAAAAAGCCGGCTCGCCTGCCAACGGTGTTGAACCAGGATGAAGTGGCTCGCCTGCTGGATGCGGTGCGGCCTGAACAGGCGCTGATGGCGAGGCTGTTGTATGGAACCGGGATGCGCTTGATGGAGTGTTTGCGTTTGCGGGTGAAGGATATTGATTTCACGCGGCAGGAAATCTTGATTCGCGAGGGCAAGGGGATGAAGGACAGGGTGACGGTGCTGCCGGCCAGTTTGATCGAGCCTTTGCAGGCGCAGTTGCGCCGGGCGCGTGTGTTCTTCGATCGCGATCGCAGTGGTGGCGTTCCCGGTGTTTATCTGCCCCATGCGCTTGAACGGAAGTATCCCAACGCCGGGGTTAGTTGGGCTTGGTTCTGGGTGTTTCCGGCGGAAGCTTTGTCGGTTGATCCGCGTTCCGGTATCGAACGCCGGCATCATGTGCATGAAAAGAGCTTGCAGCGGGCCATGAAACAGGCCACCGAGCAGGCCGAAATTGCCAAGCCGGTTTCGGTTCATACCCTGCGCCATTCCTTCGCCACGCATTTGCTGGGTGCGGGCTACGATATTCGCACGGTGCAGGAGTTGTTTGGTCATGCCGATGTGTCGACGACGATGATCTACACGCATGTGCTTAACCGGGGTGGGCGGGGCGTGGTTTCGCCGCTGGATCGAGTTTGATTTGGGTGGGGCGCGGTGCACCGGTAAACTTGCGGCATTAAAAATCTGGCTTTTGTCTCGAACAGGAATTTCCATTGAGCGATTTGTTTTCCCAACACGCCGTTGATCGTGCCGCGCCGCTGGCCGAGCAGTTGCGCCCGCAGACGCCGGATGAGGTGATCGGCCAGCAGCACCTGCTCGGGCCGGGCAAGCCCTTGCGCCTGGCTTTCGCCTCCGGGCAGCCGCATTCGATGATCCTGTGGGGGCCTCCCGGCGTGGGTAAGACGACGCTGGCGCGGATGATGGCGACGCAGTTCCAGTGCGAATTCATTGCGTTGTCGGCGGTGTTTTCCGGCATCAAGGAAGTGCGCGAGGCGGTGGTGCAGGCCGAGTTGTGGCGGGCGCAGGGCAAGCGAACCATTCTGTTCGTCGATGAAATCCACCGTTTCAACAAGGCTCAGCAGGATGGCTTTTTGCCTTTTGTCGAAAGCGGCTTGTTCACCTTCATCGGCGCGACGACGGAAAATCCCTCGTTCGAGGTCAATTCGGCCTTGCTCTCAAGGGCTTCGGTCTATGTGCTGAAGTCGCTGGATGAAGCCGAAATGGGCCAGTTGTTCGACCGCGCCCGCGACAAGGCGCTGGCCAACCTGGCTTTCGATGATGATGCCCGTGGCCGCTTGATTGGCCTGGCCGATGGCGATGCCCGGCGCCTGCTCAATCTGCTGGAGCAGGTGCGCACGGCGGCGTATACGGCCAAGCTGGCGACGGTGGATGGCGCCTTCATCGAGGCGACGATGGCCCAGAACCTGCGCCGCTTCGACAAGGGCGGCGATGCCTTCTACGACCAGATTTCGGCCCTGCACAAGTCGGTACGCGGCTCGAACCCGGATGGCGCCCTGTACTGGTTCTGCCGCATGCTGGACGGCGGCGCCGACCCGCGTTACCTGGCCCGGCGCATCGTGCGCATGGCCTGGGAGGACATCGGCCTGGCCGACCCGCGCGCCATGCAGATTGCCAACGACGCGGCCAACACCTACGAGCGCCTCGGCTCGCCGGAGGGCGAACTGGCGCTGGGGCAGGCGGTGATCTACCTGGCCGTGGCCGCCAAGTCGAACGCCGGCTACAACGCCTACAACGCGGCGCGGGCCTTCGTGAAGCAGGATGGTTCGCGGCCGGTGCCGGTGCATCTGCGCAATGCGCCGACCAAGCTGATGAAGGAACTGGGCTACGGCAAGGAATACCGCTACGCCCACGATGAGCCGGAAGCCTACGCGGCGGGCGAAACCTATCTGCCGGATGGCATGGCCGAGCCGCATTGGTACGAGCCGACGCCGCGCGGGCTGGAAGGTCAGATCGGCCAAAAGCTGGCCCACCTGCGCGAGCTGGATCGCAAGGCGGGGAAGAAGGGATGAGTTTCCTTGGTTATCCCCGCGCCGAAGGGAATTCAGAAGGGGGCCCGGAGGCATCCCTGGATTCCCGCCTGCGCGGGAATGACGGCGGGGCATGATGGACTTGCTCCAGACCATCGCGCTTTCCGCCGGGCTGGCCTGGGCCAGTGGCTTGCGGCTGTATCTGGTGGTTTTCCTGGCGGGCGTGTTGAGCCATTTCGGTTACCTCCAATTGCCAGCGAGCTTGTCGGTACTGCAGCACCCGTTGGTCATGGCTACGGCCGGTGTCATGGCGCTGGCTGAACTGGTGGCGGACAAGATTCCGGCTTTCGATTCCGTCTGGGACAGCTTCCAGACCGTCATCCGCATTCCGGCTGGCGCCTTGCTGGCGGCTTTTGCCATGGGCGAAGTCGATCCGGCCTGGACGGTGGCGGCCGGGCTGGTCGGCGGCACCATCACGGCAGGTACGCATTTCGCCAAGGCGGGCAGCCGCTTGGCCATCAACGCCTCGCCGGAGCCATTCTCCAACTGGCTGGCATCGTTTGGCGAGGAGGGCATGGTATTGGGCGGGCTGTGGGCGATGCTGGCCTCACCCGCCGTCTTTCTCGGCCTGCTGGCGCTGTTCATGGCGCTCGCCGCCTACCTATTGTTCCGCTTCGGGCGGGTGCTTCGCCGCATGCTTCGCCGATCCTGAATTTCGATTTTCGATACTTTTTCCGGTCGACCGTGGGTAGTCGGGTAGCCGGATCATCGGGTGCCACCGGGCGGGGTTTCGAGCGTCGCCGATGGCCGGGGCGGCCGTTTGTTCTGCCGGGTCAGCATGAGTGGCACGCACCGGGCCGGGTCGTGATAGATGCCGACACAATCCAGGCATTGAAAGCAGGCGTCGTAGCGGATTTCGCCGCCGGGTTCGATTGCGTCGTAGGCGCATTCGGCCTTGCAGCGCTGGCAGGGCTTGCCGCATTCGGCGCGGCGCGGTAGCCAGTCGAGGCAGCGCAGCCGGCCGCCGAGCGACATCGCCCCGCCCAGCGGGCAGATGAATCGGCAGAACGCCTTGTAATAGAACGCCCCCGCCAGCAAGAGCAGGACGGCGTAGGCGACAAACGGCCAACTGCGCTCGAAGGCGACGGTGATCGCCGTCTTGAACGGTTCGATCTCGTTCAGGCGCTCGCCCAGTTGTGGGGCGAAGCCGGCGGTGGCGAGCAGGATGGCGAGCACGCCGTAGCGTCCCCATTCCAGCCGTCGGGCGGTTGCCGGTGCCAGCCGGAGTGCCGGCAGGCCCAGTCGTCGCGCTGCCAGTCCGACGAACTCCTGGAGCGCGCCGAACGGGCAAAGCCAGCCGCAAAAGGTACCGCGTCCCCAGATGAAGAAGCTGAGCAGCGTGAAAACGATGATGAGCAGCGTCACCGGGTCGTACAGGTAACTGCCGAGCCCCTGGCCGGCCTTGAGCGTCTTGATCGCGCCGGTGATCTGCACGATGGAAAGTTGCCCCTGTGCGTACCAGCCGACATAGACCAGCGTGAAGGTGAGAAAGGCGAGGCGGAAGCGGGTGAGACGCCGGGCATCGCGGCTGATCCATCGCGGGCGGGCGAGGACGATGGCGAGCAGGGCGAGGGCGCCGGCCAGGATGGCCAGGTCGGGCCAGCGGGCTTTCCAGGCCAACAGCCATTCCGGCAAGGGAGACGGTGGGTAGGCGAATAGCCGGGCAGGCGGCGCGTAGCGCAGGGTGACGCTGCGGTGGGTGAGCGTCGGCAGGATCATCCCCTTGGCGCGGGTGATGGTGAGCGTCAGCTCCAGCGGCCGGCCGGGGTCGAAGCCGGCACCGGCGTATACGCCAAACAGGCGCGAGGCGTTGAGCTCGCCGGGTGGCCCGGCAGTTCGGCCGACATCGAAGCCCTGGTCGCGCAATTCCAGAATCAACCCGTCCTGGCCGAGCGTCAGGCGCGACGACTGGCTGCCCGGCACGAAGTTGTCGTCGATCGCTGCATAGCGGCCGGCCGAGGCGATCCACCACAGATGTCGCTGTTCGAAGTTGCGGGCCATCGCCGCCTCGTATTGCGCCGTGCCGAGCAAGGCGCGGCCGATCACCGGGCTGCCGATGTAGGCGATGTACAGGTCGAGGAAAGGCGCATCCGGTTCGGCTAGTGCAGTCTCATCCACGCCCGCCCCGTCGCTGCCGGCGAATAGTGCCTCGACCTCGGCATGGCGCAGGCGCAGGTGGCCGACCATGCCGCTGCGCAGCATGCTGTCGAAATCCGGCGCCTCGTCCAGATCCGTCCGTACCTGCGCAGCCGGGCCGCGCGGGCCGGGCGGCGCAAAGCCCAGCCGGGCCCGGGCAACTTCGAGTGCCGCACCGAGCACGCTCTGGTTCACGATGCGAATCGAGGCGGTGGCCTTGGAGATGCCGTCCAGCGTAACCTGTCCGTCGCGGGTATCGGCTGGGCCGCTGCGGTTGCGGGCGGCATTCAGTGCGATCAGGAACTGCTGCCGGAGGTTGTGGCCGGTATATTGGGTGATAAATTCCCGCAGCGGCAATTCGCCCAGCCCGCCAAGAAAAACCGGCTCATGCTGGTGCAGAAGCTCGACATCCATGAAATTGCCCTTGCGGTCGATGGAGACGAGAAAATTCATCGGCGCACCCTCGAAGCCGGGCAACGGGGCGAGATCGATCGATTCGAAAACGTAGCCGACCGGGCCGGCCTCGGGTTCGAGTTCGCTGGTCAGCGGCCAGGCGGGAATGTCGGTCAGCTTGGCTTGCACGTGCAGCGGCGGCAGAAAGCGCCGTTCGATATCGCGCTGGCTCAGCGTACCGGCGTGTGCCGTTGCCAGGCTGGTCAGCCAGCAGACGAGGGCCAGCGAGAAGTGTACGGCCAGGCGCGGTACTCGGGCGGCCCGCACACGAACGCTCACCGCCGCTGGAAAGAAATTTTCCATGGGTGTCTCCGGGTTGCGCGGGCAACGCTATTTTTTTGTGAGCTGATAGTACCGAATTTCGTCCGGGCGAGATAGCGGCGAGTGTGGGCGAAAGCGGGGCAGTGCCTCGCGTATAATTGCGTTTTTCGCCGATTTTTCCGGTTGACCGTGGGTTGCCCCGGTTGGCCCGTCGCTTTCAGGAATCACCATGCTCGACATCCAACAACTCCGCACCAACCTTGATGCCGTCGCCGCCGGCCTCGCCAAGCGCGGCAAGCCGATCGACTTTAGCGAATTCACGGCGCTGGAAGCCGAGCGCAAGACCTTGCAGACTCGCACGCAGGATCTGCAGGCGCAGCGCAACAGCCTGTCCAAGCAGATCGGCATGTTGAAGGGCAAGGGCGAGGATGCTTCCGCCGTGATGGCCCAGGTTGGCGCCTTGGGCGACGAGTTGAAAGCCTCCGAGGCCCGCCTCGGCGAATTGCTGGAAAAATTCAATGCCATCCTGGCAACCCTGCCCAACATCCCGGACGATTCCGTTCCGGTCGGTGCCGACGAAGCCGGCAACATCGAGCAGAAGCGCTGGGGCACGCCGAAGGCCTTCGATTTTGCCGTCAAGGATCACACCGACATCGGCGAAGGCCTTGGCCAGCTCGACTTCGCCACCGCGGCCAAGATTTCCGGCGCCCGCTTCTCGTTGCTGAAGGGCGGTGTGGCCCGTCTGCACCGTGCGCTTGCCCAGTTCATGCTCGATACGCATACGACCCAGCATGGCTATACCGAGGTCTATGCGCCGTACCTGGTCAATGCCGCCAGCCTGTTCGGCACCGGCCAGTTGCCCAAGTTCGAGGAAGACCTGTTCAAGGTGCTGCGCGGCGAGCAGGATCCGCTCTACCTGATCCCGACCGCCG
>CAZDRS010000115.1:0-7151 GCA_964507585.1 uncultured Dechloromonas sp. | reverse complement strand
GTTTTAGCTGTATTTATAAGCGCCCGCAATCAGAGCTCAAATCGGCGCGGCTGACCTATTGCCAGCGTTTGCAGACGATACCGAGCAGGCCGCCAAAAGTCAATGAAACGAAGGCCTTAAGCGACTGATGTGAGGGAGTTATCTTTTGTTAAACTGATGCCAACTATTCGTTTTGGAAAGACATCCGCCCATGTTGGATCAACGACGGCATCAGCGCATCCGGTTTTCCGTTCCGCAGAAAATCAGTATCGGCTTCGGCGGCGAGATCGGCGAGGGGGTTATCGAGAACCTGTCGTTGTCCGGGCTGATGCTGCGTACGCCGATGCCGCTGGAGATTTCGCACAATATCGGCTGCGAATTCAGCGTTTTCGAGTCACCGGTGATCGACGTTCCCGCAGCGGTGGTCAGCCGGGTGTGCGACCTGTACGGTGTGCGCTTCCAGCAGGGGCCGATCAGCCAGATCCTGATCGAGGATGCGATCAACGCGGCACTGGCCAGCGGCAAGGCGTCAATCCTGTCGGTGCATGAACTGGGCGGACGCAAGACCATGCGCATCATTGGCGGCCTGTCGGCGGTATTGCGCAGCGATTTCATGCATGCCTTGACCCGTATGGGGGTCGACGAGATCGATCTCGAAGGCGTTACGGCCGTCGAGCAGGCCGGGCTGGCGTTGTGCCTGGTGGCGACCAACCGGCATCGGGTCGCGCTTGGCGCACAGTCGCCGTGCTTCGCGGAGGCCTGGGCACAGGCCCTGGCCGCCCCGGGCTCATTCGAACGGCTGGAAGCGGGAATGTGATGCGGATGGTCTGCTGCCTGCCGCGCCTAGCCTTGGTGCTTGCGGTGGGCGTGGCCTGGAGCGGTGCTGCCCGCTCGGCTGATGAGGAGGCTTATTTCAGCGACTTGCCGGTTGTTGCCTCGGTCAGCCGCCTGCCCCAGCGTTTGGCCGATGCGCCGACGGCAGTAACCGTTGTCGATCGCGAGATGATCCGGGCGTCCGGTGCCCGAACGTTGAACGATGTTTTTCGTCTGGTGCCTGGTTTCCAGACTTATTCGCACAGTACCGAGCCGGCCCGGGTCAGTTATCACGGCCTGAATGACGAGGATTACTCGCCGCGGGTGCAGGTATTGATCGATGGCCGCTCGATGTATTCGCCGCTGTTCGGCAACGGGGTGAATTGGGCTACCTTGCCGGTCGCCCTCGACGATATCGAGCGCATTGAAGTGGTGCGCGGTACCAACGCCGTGTCGTACGGCAGCAATGCCTTTCTTGGCGTGATCAACATCATCACCGTCGATCCTGCGCTGACACGGGGTTTTTCCGTGTTTGCCAACCATGGAAGCCAGAATGTCCGGGATTACGGTCTGCGGGCTGGCGGGCGAATTGGCGAGGTCGGGGATTTCCGCTTTACTTATCGCCAGCAGAACGACGATGCGCTGGTCAATCGCGGCGACTGGGTGGATGACTTTGGCTCGCGCTTGTTCGATCTGCGGGCCGATCTGGCGCTCGACGAGCGCAATAGCTTGCAGGTGAATGCCGGGCGATCCGAGGGAGTGACCGGGGTTGGGCGCCTCAATGGTGGAACCTTCTTTGGCCAGTCGACCAATCCGATTCGCAGCCTGCGCCAGACCGATACCTACGCGCAACTGGTGTGGCGTCACGTTGCGTCGCCGACCAGCGATTTCCAGGTGCGCTATGCCTATGTCGCGGATCGTTCCGATGATGCATTCAATATCGTCATCCCTTTCGTTCCGCCGCAAACCTACCGGATCAACCAGTCCGGTGACGAGGGCATCCGCCACGAACTCGAGTTTCAGCACAGCGTGCAGATGACGGGCGCCGGTCGGCTGGCTTGGGGCGCCAGCTGGCGCGAGGATGCCATGCGTTCCGCATGGACTTTGCCGGGGCAAGGTACGGTGCATCGCGATACGGCGCGAATTTTCGGAAACTGGGAGGCCAAGCCGGCCAACTGGCTGACCACCAACCTGGGATTGGCCGGGGAGAATGATTCGCTGGCCGGCTTCATGTGGTCACCCCGCGCTAGCGCCAACTTCCATCTCAATGCCGAGAATACCGTGCGTGTCGGCTACTCCCGGGCGCATCGCACGGCCAGCATTTACGATTACCGGGCGGATTACCGGCTCAGGGTCGAGAATTCGGGAATTGTCTTCTACGACCGCTACCTGTTTTCGGCGGATCGCCAGACAAAGCCCGAAGCGATGGATACCTGGGAGCTCGGTTACCTGGGCGAATGGCGAGCCTGGCGGGCGAACCTGGATGTCCGCTTGTTCCAGGAGACGATCCGCAACCGCCTGTACACCATTGACCGCAATCTAAGCGACGATACCGTGCCGTCGCTGACCACGGCGATTCAGGATGTCCGTATCCGCGGGGTCGAATACCAGTTGAAGTGGCAGCCTTTCGAGCCAACCCGCCTGACCCTGAGCCAGACCTTCACCGATATCGACAGCGAGTACCTGGCTTCGGCGCTGGCTTATCCTTCCGGCACCCTGAGTCGGCCGTCCAATTACCGCAACGTCGAGGAATTGACCGAGCGCTCGACGCCGCGGCGGGCAACGTCGCTGCTCTGGATGCAGAGTCTGCCGTATGGCCTGCAGTTCTCGCTGGCCGGCTATTGGCAGGACAAGATGAAATGGTCGTCGAATTCGTGGTCGGCCAAGTACCGTCGCTTCGACGCCCGGCTGGCCTATCCGTTCCGCCTGGCGGGCATCGGGGGTGAAATCGCCTATGTCGTGCAGTCCTTGAACGGCGCGCATGGCGAATACAAGACTTACGACGGTAGCGGTACCGATCCCGATGGCACCGGGCGCATCGTAGACCGGCGGCAGTGGGTGAGCCTGCGCCTGGATTTCTGAGGCGTAGCGAATCCGGCGCAGCGATCAGACTGTTCGCATCACCGCCCCTTCGAACCATACCTCGAAGGGTTCGTTGGGCGCGACGGCCTTGCCTTGGGCGAAATCGATGCCCAGGTCGCGCAGTTGCTCGAGGGTGTCCTGATCGTCGACGTCCTCGGCAATCGAATGGATGTGCTGATCCGAGGTGATTTCCTGCACGGCTCGCAGCAGCGCGGTCGAGGCACGGCTGCCGCCGAGGTCGCGGGTCAGGCTGCGGCTGAGCTTGACGTGGCTGGGATAGATGCTGCGCAGGTGGGTGAAGGAGGACAGGCCGCCGCCGAAATCGTCGAGGCCGATTTCGCAGCCCAGCGTGCGCATCTGGCGGGAGAACTCCATGGCCTGGCTGGTCAGGTGGGTGAGGGCGTCTTCCGAGAACACGAAGCACAGCCGGTTGCCCGACAGGTTGCGGCTGGCCAGGCTGCGCGCGATGTAGTCGGCGGTGTCGCGGCTGCTGATCGAGCTGCGCGATAGCGGCACCAGGCAGTGCAGGCTGCGCCCATGCTTCTTGGCCCGGGCCAGGGCACCGACGGCGGCATCGATCAGGCGGCGGTCGATGGCGGTGGCCAGGTCGTAGCGCTCGGCGGCATCGATCAGGGCGGCGAGGGTGACCGGCGGCAGTCCCGGCTCGTTGAGGCGGGCGGTCAAGGCGACGGTATGGTTGCCGGTAGCGATTTGCAGGGGGCGCAGCGGCACCGCCTCGATCAGCAGGCGGTCGTCGGCCAGGGCGCTGGCGATGCGGCCGGCCCAGTTGCTGGTTTCATGGCGGCGTTCCTGGGTCGGCTGGATTTCCTGCTCGCACACCCGGTTGCGCCCGCTTTCCTTGGCCCGGTGGCAGGCTGCATCGCCGGCAGCGAGGATTTCGTTGATGTTGTGCACCTTGCGGTTGACCGTGGTGACGCCAATGCTGGTACCGATGGCGAAGACCTTGTCCTGCCAGATGAAGCGATAGGCAGCAGCCAGGCCGCAGATGTCTTCGGCGACTTGCAGGGCGCGGGTGCCGCTGCAATTGGCCAGGATGATGCTGAATTCGTCGCCGCCGAGGCGGGCCAGGGTGTCTTCCTCGCGCAGGCGCCCCTGGAAAAGCAGGGCCATCTGGCGGAGCAGCTCGTCGCCGGCGAGGTAGCCGCAGTTGTCGTTGACCTGCTTGAAGCGGTCGAGATCGAGGAAGAGCACGGCAAATTCGTTGTCGCCAGCCTGCACGCTGGCCAGCGCCTTTTCCAGGCGATGTTCGAATTCGCGGCGGTTGAGCAAGCCGGTCAGCGCATCGTGGCGGGCCTGGAAGGCGAGCTGGGCGGTTGCTTCCTCGATGCGCGACTGCATCGACAGGTGGACTTCCTCGATCCGGGTGGCCATTTCGTTGAAGCCGTTTTCGAGAATGCCCAGTTCGCCGCTCGAAGTGGCCGGCACGCGGGTGTCCAGCTTACCCGACGACATGCCGTTCACGGCCTGAACCAGGCGCATGACCGGGCGTGCCAGGTTGTCGGCCATGGCGATGGCCAGTGCGGCAACGACCAGCAGGCCGAAGAGGACGATGAGCAGGCCGCGCTGCACCAGTTCGCGTTGCTTGTCGGCGAGATCGGACTTGTCGTACTCGACGAATATGTAGCCGATGATTTCCGGGGTATTGGCCTTGGCGGTCGAGGGGGTGGTGTCGAACAGCAGGTCGGTATCGGCCATCGAGCGCTTGACCGGCGAGCCGAAGGCGATCCATTGGTCGCTTTCGGCGACCAGGCTGGGTTCGTCGAAGGTTTTCCGGAGGTCTTCGGCGGATAGCGAGACCCGCCCGCTGACGGCGATCGTGCGCCCTTTCTGGTTGACGACGATGGCGGCCTTGACGCCGGATTCCTGGACAGTGGCCTGGGCCAGGCCGTGCAGGCCTTCCAACTGGCCGGCAATGATGCCGTATTCGCTGATCGGGGCCAGGTAGCGCACGGTAGCCAGGCCCTTGAGGCGAAGTTCGCCTTCCAGGGTGCGGATGCCGCTGAAGGTGAAATAGGCGACCAGGGCGACGGCAATCAGCGTGCTGGGCAATAGCGTCAGGAGCAGCAGGCGGTGGCGTAGGGTCAGGCGATTCATCGAGGTTCCCTGTCGGCTAGAAGGGCGCGCCGGATGGCGGCTTCGTCAGGAAGCTTGAGGCCCAACGCCTGGGCGACGTTGGGATTGATGGCGACGGCAAACTGCGTGGGGCCGGCGGGCGGCGGCAGATTGGTGCCGTGGCTGATGATGGTGTCGGCGGCCTGGCGTGCAGCCTGGCCGGGCGTGGTGTGCAGGGCGGCCAGCGCGCCGGCGGTGACGAAGGCCGGCGAATAGCCGATGATCGGCCGCTGGTGGCGGAAGGCGGTGATCAGGATGGCCTTGATATTGTTGCGGCGGTAGATGGTGCTGTCGGGCAGGGCGAGCAGCGCCGTGGAGCGTTCGAGCAGGGTGTTGAGGGCCGGCAGCAGGGCTTTGTCGGTATCGGCATCCTCGATGTCGAGAACCAGTCCGAGATTGCCGAAGGCCTGGCGATACTGGGCGGCCTGGCTACGGGTTTCCGGGCTGCTCAAAAGGCCGAAGCGTTTCTGTTCGGGAAAGAGCTGGCGGAAAAAGGCGGCCTGGCGGGCGGGCGGCTGGTCGAGATAGATGGCCGTGATGCGGGAAGGGCGGCGATATTCGCTCAGGGCGCGTTCGTAGCTCAGGCGCGGCAGCAGGGTGGCGATGATGGGCGGGCTGTCGGGGCGGCTCAGTGCCTTGTGCAGCGCTTCGCTGCCAACGGCGACGATCAGGTCGGCGCTGGGCAGGGCCTGGCCGGAGGCCGCCTGGGTCGTGGCGACGATGTGCCAGTTGCTGCCGTTCAGGGCATCATCGAGCTTGCTGGCGAATTCTTCGTAGGCGCCGCCGCTCTCGCTGAGGATCAGCGCAACACTACCTGCCCAGGCTTGAGAGGCCAGGAAAACCAGGGAAAGGAGCAGGAATCGCTTCAGCGTGCGCACCGGCGAAATATCGCACGATGGGTATGCCAAAGCAATGACGATTTTGATAAATCAGTGTTGATTTATCAAGTTAGCGATCTGGGTTGATATTTCGGTGACCGGCATGGCGAAGGCAAACTTCTTGATAAAGCTGCCATCCGGGCCAAGCAGGATCATGCCGGCCGAGTGATCCATGGCGTAGCGGTCGGCGGGGGCGCCCGGTTCGCGCACCTTGGCGTAGCGAATCTTGAAATTGTCGGCGGCGCGGCGAACGAGGGCCGGCGAGCTGGTCAGGCCGAGAATGCGCGCATCGAAGAACTCGGTGTAGGTCTTGAGTACCTTGCCGGTGTCGCGCTCGGGGTCGACCGAGATGAAGATGGGCTGCACCTGGGCTGCCTTGTCGCCGAGCAGCTTCAGGATTTCGGCCATTTCGACCAGGGTGGTCGGGCAGATGTCCGGGCAGTAGGTGTAGCCGAAAGCGATGAGCTGGAAGCGGCCGCGAAAATCCTGTTCGGTCACGGCGCGGCCGTTGGGATCCTGCAGCAGGTAACGGGGGATGATGCCGACCTCCTCGCCCTTCAGCAATTCCAGGCTGTGCATCGCCTGGGCGGCAACCGGCCCAGCGAGCAACAGCGCGGCAATGAAGGCGAAGCAGGAGGCAAAAAGACGCGTCATTGGGCGGCGGGGAAGGCAGCCTGCAGGCGTTTTTCGGCGGCGGCAATACGGGCGGCCAGGGTCGGGGCATCGGGGCAGGCGGTATTGCCCTTGCCTTGCTCCAGGTAGGCGGCGTTGGTGGCGTTTTCGAAAACTTCGCCATAGTCGCGGGTCTTCGGGGCCACGGTGATGACGATGTTGCGGGCGCGGGTAACCAGGGCCGGTTGCTCGCAGGCGAGGGCGATGCCGTTCAGTTCGCCAAGCTCGCTGATGGCCGTCGTGCCCTGGTCGGCGGCCAGGCTGCCGTGGCTGAGGCTGGCGAAGGCCAGGGCGAGAAGGGGGGCGATGATTTTCATGGTGCGATTCCTCTGATTTCGGCAAGGATTATAGGCGCTCGCCGGGGCGTGGCCTTTTCACAGATCAAAAATGTCGGCTTAACGAGCGGGGCGATGGCTGCGCGCGGTGTCGAGGTGGGCGCATAGCCTTTCGGCACCGTCGAGAATGCGCGGCGTATGGCGCTGCATGATGTCGGGATTGATGTGGAACAGGTTGTTGCGCTTGACGGCCGTCAGGCGCGGCCATTTGTCCCAGTCCTTCAGCCATTCCGGCTTGGCGTCGCCCATGCCGGTGGCG
>CAZDRS010000114.1:0-7272 GCA_964507585.1 uncultured Dechloromonas sp. | reverse complement strand
GAGCCGACGGCAACGATCAACAGCATGCCGATCAGGTGCAGCAGGTGCAGTTGCTGGCCCGCCAGGTGCAGCCCGGCGATGACCAGCACGACGGCGATCAGCAGCGGCAGCAGCAGCGTGGCCAGGCGGCGGAACGAGCGCAGCGTGACCGTCAGCAGCGCGACGATGGCGACGAAACCGGCCAGCGAGAGCAGCGTCGCTTCGTGCAGGTAATCGTTGTACAGCGTATCGAACTCGTTCTTCATGTCGACGAACAGGGCGCCGCTGCCGGCCAGTGCGGCGCGCACCGGCTCGATGGCGATATCGACGCCCTTGTCGCCACCCGGCGGGCGCAGCGGCAGCAGCACGCTCCAGCCGTTCGGGCGTTGCAGCAGCAGCGAATCGACGGCCAGGGCCAGGCTTGTTCCGTTCAACGACTCGCGGTTGACGCTGCCCTGCGCCCGGGTTTTCTCGACATCGGCCAGGAAGCCGTTCAGTTTGCCGGCGGCGAGCGGCGAATCGCTCAACGCGGTTTGCAGGCGTGGCTGCAGTTCGGCCGTAGTTGGCAGCGCGGCGCGGCGGCTGGCCTGCATGGCCTGGCTGGGCAGGAAGCGGGCCGGGCTGTCGTAGCCGCCGATAATGCCGGCGGCGATCAGGGCTTCGAGCTTCTGCCCGGCCCGCTCGGCCGCCTGTAGTGCGGCTTCGCGGTCGGGGGCAGTGATCACGGCCATGTAGCGGGCGTCAGGAGCGGAGATGTCGGCGCGCAGGGCCTGGTCGATGGCGCCATCCTCGGCGCTCACCGTGCTCAGGGCGGACAGGTTGGGGTGCCACAGGTGGTCGCGGTTGATGGCCAGCAGGCCGACGGCGGCCAGGGCGAGGCACAGGATGGGCCAGCGCAGGCCTTGCAACAGGGCGATGCCGCGCTTCAGGCCCGGCCCGAAATGGCTCAGGTCACGCATGTTCAAGTGGCTGCCGGCCAGCGGCGGCAGGATGTAGCGGGTGACCAGCGCGGCGGCGACGACACCGCTCAGCGAATAAAGACCGAGTTGGGCCAGGCCGGGAAAGCCGGAAAAAAGCAGTGCCGCGAAGCCGCAGGTCGAGGTCAGTACACCGAGGCGGATGGTCGGCCAGAAGCGGCTGCGCCATTGGTCGACGCCAAGGCGGTTGGACTGCACGAAATAGTAGATCGAGTAATCGACCGCCTCGCCGATCAGCGCCGAGCCGAAGCCGACGGTGATGCCGAAGACGGTGCCGTAAGCCAGGCTGACCGCAACGATGCCGGCCAGCGCGCCGCTGACGACCGGCAGCAGGCCGAGGGTCATCAGGCGCAGCGAGCGATAGACGAAGAACAGGACGGCAACGATGGCAACGGTGCTGATCGTCGTCAGGCGGCTGACTTCGCTCTGGATGGTGGCGCGTGATTTGACTGCGAACAGGCCGGGGCCGGAGAGTTGCAGGCGTAGCGTGGCGTCCGGCACGGCGGCGGCGAATTCGCTGCGGATCAGGCCGATGGCCCGTTCCTGGCCGTCGGTATCGGAGCCGAGCGCTGCGGTCTGGATGAGCAGCATGGCCCGTTCGCCATCGCGCGAGGCCCACACGCCGTCGCGGGCATTGGGCTGGGCGCCGGTGTTGAAGCCGGAAACCATCGCCACCAGTTCGCCGGTCGGGTCGCGCGGCAGCAAGGGCTTCAGCATCATGCCAGCCGGCGAAGCCAGCAGGTCGATGCTGTTGGCGACGGCCTCGCGCAGGCCATCCACCGTAAAACGCTCAGGCGTGACGGCCGGGCTGAGCAGGTAGCGGTGAGCGAACAGGAAATCGCGGTCGGCATTCAGGCTGCCGGTTTCGCCATTCTGGATCGAGACGAATTCGGGCCGCTTTTCCAGGCGCGCGCGCAAGCCGCGGGAGGCGGCGGCCCGCTCGGCCGAATCGCCGCCTTCGATGGCGACCATCAGCAGGCGCGAGACGACGCCCTCCTTCAACTGGTCGACCAGCACCTGTTGCTCGGCACTCGGCTTGGCCGGCAGGAAGAAGGACATGTCGGCCGAGAAATGGCTGTGCCAGACGACCAGCGCTCCGGCCAGCATGGCCAGCAACCAGACAAGGAGCGCGCGGCCGGCCTGACGGGTCATTTGTCTTCGACCGGGTCGATGTTCAGCACCGAGCGGTCACCGTCGGCTTGCAGGTATTCGATGATGCGCACCTGGTTCTTGTTGCCGGTGACCGTGATGCGCTGAACCATGCTGGCGATTTTCTGGTCGCTGGGCAGTAGCGTCAGCACCCACTTGTCGGTATTGCCCGCCAGGTACAGTGCGTAGTTTTTCTCCAGCGCCGCCCGGTTGCCGGACAGCGTGCCGCGGATGCTATCGACGAAGGCCAGCGCCTCGGGCTGGTTGGCCAGGTTGATCGACAGCTTCTGCTTGTCGCGTTCGATGGACAGGATGTCCTTGTCGAGGAGCAGGGTTTCGACCTTGGGGGTGAGCGTTCGCTTCTCCAGCCGATCCGGTGGCGTATAGGTCATTTCGCCGGTCGACACGACGGGTTTGTCGAGGATGGCGAAGTATTTCTTCTCGACGAACCTGGCCTTGCCGCCCTTGTGTTTGGCCAGGTCGCCCATCAATTGGCCGATGTCGAAGGCGGCGCTGGCTGAAGCGGTGGCGGCCAGCAGAAAACAGCAGGCAAGCAGGCGTTTGATCATTTTTTCTGCCAGAAATCGAAGAAATTGAACCAGTTGTACGGTGCCTGGCGGCAAAAATGCGTCAGGCGGTCGGCATAGCGCTGCATGGCGGTGCGGATGGCAGCATCGCGTGCCTCGCGTGGCGTGTCCGAAAAATCGGCCAGCGGCTCGAAGTGCAATTGGTAGCGGTTGCCGCCGAGGTAGAGCCCGGTCATAAAGAACACCGGCCGGCGCAGCATGGCGGCCATGCGCCACGGGCCGAGCGGGAAGGCGGCGGTTTCGCCGAGGAACTGGCAATCGATGGTCGCATCGTCGGCCAGGCTGCGGTCGGCCAGCATGCCTACCGCGTAGCCGGCATCGAGCTTGTCGCGGGCCTGCAGCATCGAATCCATGCGGCCGAGCGGGATGATGTCCTGGCTGGCGGCGGGGTTGATCGCTTCCAGCGTGGCGTTGATCTTGCGGGCGTTTTCCTCGTACATCAGCATCGCCACCGGCAGCCCTTCCCTGCCCCGGCCGACGGCACGCAGCACTTCGAAACTGCCGAGATGGGCGCCGATGAGCAGTACGCCGGGATGGGAAAGCGCGGCCGCATTGACTGCTTCGGCGCCGATGACCTCGATGTCGAACAGGTCGAAACGGTCGTTGAGCAGGTAGATGCGGTCATGGATGGTGCTGGCGAAGGAAAAGACATGGCGGAAACCGTCCGTCCATTGCGACCAGCGACCGAGTGCCCGGTTCAGGTAGGCGCGGCTGAAGCGCCGGGCCTTTGGGGAAAAGGCGACAAAATAGGCGGCGATGCCGATCAACACGATACGGCCTATGGCGCGGCCGAAGGTCAGCGAGATCCATACCATCAGCTTGAGGATGGCGAGGTTGCTGCGTTCCTGTTGGCGCAGCCAGTCGGCTTCGGTCGATTTCTCCGGGCTCATGGCGCGGGTGGCGTCAGGCTGCCGGCCGCCACTTCGCGTCCATTGCCGCGCACGGTGAAGGCAATGGCCCCGCTGGGTTTTTGCAGCAGCGAGAAAGTGAGCGCTTCCTCCGGGCCAACCGGGCTGAAGAATTTGGCATTGCCGACCTGCCAGTTCAGCCCCGGGCGACCGAACAGGGTTTCGGCAAAGCGGATCGCCTGGTCGAGCAGCACGACGCCAGGCACGATGGGGCGGCCGGGGAAGTGGCCGGGAAAGGCCGGGTGATCGGCCGGCACCGTCCAGAGGAATTCAGCCTCGGCCATGCCCTGCTCCTTCCACCTTTTCGGCGTACAAGGCCTGCAGGCCACTACGCGGCAGCTTGCCGGTGCTGTTGCGCGGCAGTTCATCGACCAGCACCAGCGGCCGCGGCAGGAAGATGGCCTCGATCCGTTCGCGCAGCGCACCGGTGATCTGGCGGGCGGTCAGGCCGGGGGCGACGACGAAGGCGGTCAGGCGCGTGATGTCGTCCGTACCCTCGTCATCGGGCAGGAAGAAGGCGCCATCGACGACACCGGGCACGGCGCCGAGCTGGTGGTTCAGGTAGGCCAGCGAGGTGCGCTTGCCGGCGATGTTGATCAGGTCGGCATGGCGGCCGAGGAGCAGGAAGCGGTTGTCGGGCTGCAACTCGATGACGTCGGACAGCATGACGCGGCCTTCGACATGGCCGTCGCAGGCATAGGTGTCGTCGCCATCCTGCGCCAGGCGCACGCCGGGCAAAAGCGTCCACGCTGCCCCGTCGGTGGTGCGTCGGCTGGCCAGCTGGCCGGATTCGGTCGAACCGTAGATTTCCAGCAGCGGGGCGCCGGTACGGGCTTCGGCCTGGGCGGCCAGCGTTGTCGACAGCGGTGCAGTGGCGGAAAGCAACAGGTCTACCGCCGGCAAGGCGATGCCGGCGGCCAGCAGTGCCGACAGGTGAAAGGGCGTGGTGACCAGCAGGCGCGGTTGCGGCACGGCGGCCAGCGCAGCGGCGATATCCTGCGGGTAAAAGGGTTTGCCGGCCCAGAAAGCGCAGCCGCCATGCAGGGCAAGCAGGAAGGTCGACTCGAACCCGTAGCTGTGCTGCACCGGCACGGTGCCGACCAGCACATGCGGTTTGCTGCCCAGGCCCAGCGCGGCGGCTTCGGCTCGGCCGTTCTGCGCCAGCTTGCCCCAGGTCTTGCGCTGCGCCTGCGGCAGGCCGGTCGAGCCGGAGGTGAACAGGATGGCGGCCAGTTGCTCGGCCGGGATTTGCGGGATGGCGAGGCTCGGGGCGGCTGAACGCGGGCCGGCCAGTTCCGGGAAATCGAAGCGCGGCAGGTCGAGCGTATCGGCTGCACCGTCGCACAGGGCGAGAAGATCCGGGTAGTCGTCGCGTAGGTGGCGGAAGGTTTCCGGCGATTGCGACGAGGGTTGCAGGCTGACCATGCCGCGCAGCAGGCCGGCTGCGAAGGCGACGGCGAAGCGGTAGCGGTCGTGGCACAGGTTGAGCAGGTAGCCGGCCGTCGGCAGCCGGTCGGCCAATGCGTAAACGTCGGCCAGATAGTCGCCAACGCTGACCAGGCCGTCCGCGCGCCAGGCGAAGATGGCTTCCGGGTCGTCGCGGGCGAGGAGCGGAACGGCGGTCATGTCGGATTGGCCGGTGGTGTCTGTTTGCCGTGCATGCGATAGGCCCGGGCCACCTGGGCGATGCTTGGCCGCTCTTCCGGTGGCAGGGCGTACGAGCGCCAGATGTGCTCGCCGATAAACATGGCGGCCAGCAGCGGCATCGACAGCAGGTTGGCAAAAACCGACCATACCTGCGGCGGCGCGAAGAGCCAGAGAAGTGCCGAGACCAGCGCATTGCACAGGAAGAACAGCGTCCACGCCAGGGTTGCCTGGCGGGTGTAGCGCCGCTTGCGTTCCGAAATCTGGCCGTGATAGACCGCCCGCGCCAGCTGGGTGATCAGCGCTTCGCCGCCGCCCAGCAGGCTGCGCCCGAACAGCGTGGCGAGCGCCAGGTTGGTGCCGAGGTGCTGGATGAAAAAGAGCAGCGGCACGTTCTGGCGCAGGGTCGGCCACAGCCAGGCCAGGGCGCCGAGCAGCAGCAGGTTGCCGCCGCCGGCGAGCAGCGGGTGGCGGGTGCGCCAGAGCAACAGGCCAACCGCCGCCATGATCGGTGAAACGCCAAGCAGCACCGACAGATCGGCCGAGCCTTCGCCGGCACTGCCGACATGGGCGAGCAGCGCCCAGCCGACGAGAAAGACGACCACGGTCAGGCCGCGCAGCAGCTGGGCCGGGGTGGTGTGGTGTTTCATGCTGTGAGGCACTTAATAAAACCGATGCATTTGGCCTTGTGGCAAGGCGCAAACCACAGCGATACCGAGTGTATCGCGAGGATTTGTAACGCAGCCACGGGGCAAAAGGCGCGGTTTCATGTGCCGAATAGCGTGGAACACGACACCTATGGTCATTGGGTGCGTTGGCCGGCGATGTAGGTGGTCAGGGCGCGCAGCGACGAGAAAATGCGGACGTTGTCTTCGTTGTCCGATTTCAGCTGGAAACCGTATTTCTTGGAAATGACCAGGGCGATTTCGAGCACGTCGATCGAGTCCAGGCCGAGCCCGTCGCCGAACAGCGGCGCGTCGGCCTCGATTTCGGCCGGGGCCATGTCGAGATTGAGGGCCGAGACGATCAATTCGGCAACTTCCGGCAACAGGGCTTCGATGGCTTCTTGCGACATGACGATACTTCCGGGAATTTACGGGGCGACGGCGCGGAAAGCGAGAACCGCGTTGCTGCCGCCAAAGGCGAAGGAGTTGGACAGCGCGGTGCGCAGCGGTTGCGGGCGGCCGGCCATGACATGATCGACCCCGGCACAGGCCGGATCGAGGTTGTCCTGCAGATTGGCAGTCGGCGGCACGACCTGCTCGCGCAGGGCGAGGATGGTGGCGATGGCCTCGATGGCGCCGGCGGCACCGAGCAGGTGGCCGTGCATCGACTTGGTGGCGCTGACCGGCAGTTGCCCGGCACGCTCGCCGAAAACGGCCTTCAGGGCGCCGACTTCGACCGGGTCGCCTTCCGCCGTGGCGGTACCGTGGGCGTTGATGTAGTCGATGTCGTCCGGAGCCAGGCCGGCATCGGCCAGGGTCAGGTGCAGGGCGCGCACCTGGCCTTCGACTTCCGGACGAACCAGATGGCTGTGGTCGCAACTGGTTCCATAGCCGATCATTTCACCGTGGATGCGGGCACCGCGGGCGACGGCGTGCTCCCAGTCTTCGAGCACCAGCGCTGCGCCGCCTTCGCCCAGCACCAGGCCGCGGCGGTCGGCGCCGAAGGGCCGGCAGGCGAACGGCGAGGTGTCGGCATCGCCGGGCGCCATGACGCGCAAGGCTTCCCAGGCGCGGGCGACGCCGTAGGCCTGCGGCACATCGGAGCCGCCGGTGACCATGATCGTCGCCTCGCCCGAACGGACGCGGCGGAAAGCCTCGCCGATGGCGATGGCCGACGAGGCGCAGGCCACGGTGTGGCTCATGCTGATGCCGCCGAGGCCGAGCTGGATCGAGATATGGGCGTTGGCGGCGTTGTTCATGCCGAGCACGACGGCGAGCGGCGACAGGCGCTCGCGGCCCTTCTGCCAGAGTTCGCGGTAACCCTTTTCGTAGGCCAGCGTGCCGCCCAGCGCGGTGCCCCAGG
>CAZDRS010000113.1:0-7341 GCA_964507585.1 uncultured Dechloromonas sp. | reverse complement strand
GAACGTGTTCTCTCCGGCATGCGCCCGACCGGCGCCCTGCATCTCGGCCACTACCACGGGGTTCTCAAGAACTGGGTCAAGCTCCAGCACGAGTACCCCTGCCTGTTCTTCGTTGCCGACTGGCATGCCCTGACGACGCAGTACGACAATCCACAAGGGATCGAGAAGTCGTCGATGGACATGGTCATCGACTGGCTGGCCGCTGGCGTCGATCCTAACCAGTCCACGCTGTTCATCCAGTCCAAGGTGCCTGAGCATGCCGAACTGCACTTGCTGATGTCGATGATGACCCCGCTCGGCTGGCTGGAGCGCGTGCCGACCTACAAGGATCAGCAGGAAAAGCTGGCCGGCAAGGATCTGACCACCTACGGCTTCCTCGGCTATCCGCTGTTGATGAGCGCCGACATCCTGATCTACCGTGCCGACAAGGTGCCGGTCGGCGAAGACCAGATTCCGCACGTCGAATTCACCCGCGAACTGGCCCGCCGCTTCAATCACATGTACGGTCGCGAGCCGGGTTTCGAGGACAAGGCGCGTGAAGCCGTCAAGAAACTGGGCAGCAAGAAGGCCCGCCTGTACGAAGAACTGCGTACCGGTTTTGTCCAGAACGGCGACAAGGAAGCGTTGGAGCAGGGCAAGGCGCTGCTGAACGAAATCCAGCATTTGTCGGCGCTCGACCGTGAGCGCCTGTTCGGCTACCTGGAAGGCTCGGGCAAGATGATTCTGGTCGAGCCCGGCTACCTGCTGACGCCGGAATCGAAAATGCCGGGCCTCGACGGGCAGAAGATGTCCAAGTCGTACCACAACACGATTACCATGCGCGAATCCGAAGAGTCGGTGGCCAAGAAGGTCAAGAGCATGCCGACCGACACCAACCGCGTGCGTCGTACCGATCCGGGCGATCCGGCACGTTGCCCGGTGTGGCAACTGCATCAGGTCTATTCCGACGACAGCACCAAGGAATGGGTGCAGCAGGGCTGCAAGACGGCCGGTATCGGTTGCATCGAGTGCAAGCAGCCGGTTATCGACGGCATCCTGAAGGAACAGATTCCGATGCGCGAGCGTGCCCAGATGTATCTGGATGACCCGACGCTGGTCAAGAACATCATCGCCGACGGCTGTGAAAAGGCCCGCGAACTGGCCCGCGAAACCATGCGTGACGTACGCGAAGCAATGGGGTTGGAATACCACTGATGTTCGGCATGGATTGGGAGACCCTGCTCTGGATCGGCATCGGCTTTGGCGGCCAGGCGCTTTTTATGATGCGCTTTGTCGTCCAGTGGTGGTCGAGCGAAAAAGCCAAGCAGGTGGTCATTCCCGTTTCCTTCTGGTATTTCAGCATCACCGGCGGCCTGGTGCTGACCGCTTACGCCGTGCATCGCCACGACCCGGTCTTCATCTTCGGCCAGGCACTCAGCCTGGTCATCTATTTCCGCAACCTGCATCTGCATTACAAGGGCAAGGGCCGCACTGCGGCTTCCTGAAATGATGATGGGGGGCGATGTGGTGGACGTGCTGGACATCGAGCCGGCGGCGCAAACCGAGCTTTTCGAGCCGGTGGCCCGCATCTATGGCCAGCCGATGGAGCAGCTACCACTCGACCTGTACATCCCGCCGGACGCGCTGGCTGTCATGCTCGACGCCTTCGAGGGGCCGCTCGACCTGCTGCTCTACATGATCCGCCGCGCCAACATCGATATCCTCGATATCCCGATGGCGCCGCTGACCCGGCAGTATCTCGATTACGTCGAAGCCATGCGGGTGCAGAATCTTGAACTGGCCGCCGACTACCTGGTCATGGCGGCCATGCTGATCGAGATCAAGTCGCGCATGCTGTTGCCCCGCCCCAAGGTGGCGGAGGGCGAGGAGGCGGAAGATCCGCGCGCCGAACTGGTGCGCCGGCTGATGGAGTACGAGCAGATGAAACTCGCCGGCCAGAAGCTGAACGAAATGCCGCAGGCCGACCGCGAATTCTTCTGGGTCGAAACGCTGGTCGAAAAGTCCCTGCTTGTCCGCCTGCCCGAGGTTTCGGTCGATGACCTCAAGGAAGCCTGGATGGCCGTCGTGCGCCAGGCCGGGCTAAAGAAGCACCACAAGATCGGCCGCGAAGAACTGTCGGTGCGCGAGCACATGGGCATTATCCTGCGCACCCTGCAGGAAAAGGGCGGTTTTGTACAGTTCGAAACCCTGTTCGACATCGACATGGGGCCGCCGGGCCTGGTCGTGCATTTTCTGGCCATGCTCGAACTGGGGCGTGAAAAAATGATCCGTATTGCGCAGACCGAGGCTTTTGCGCCGATCTACATCAATCTCGGGTCGAGCGAAGCGGAAGCGGTCATGGAGGAGGGCGATGGAGCCGAGCCAAGTCAAGCGGGTGCTTGAAGCTGCCCTGCTCGCCGCGCGCGAGCCGATGGCAACCAGCGACATGAAGAAGATGTTCGACGAGGAGTTGTCGACCGATACGCTGCGCAAGCTGCTCGACCAGTTGCGCGAGGAGTGGGCCGAGCGCCCGGTCGAGCTGATCCAGCTTGCTTCCGGCTGGCGCTTCCGCACGCGGGCCGAATACCTGCCTTACCTCGACCGCCTCAACCCGGAGCGTCCGCCGAAATACTCGCGCGCCGTACTGGAAACCCTGGCCATCATCGCCTATCGTCAACCCGTGACCCGGGGCGATATCGAAGAAATCCGCGGCGTCGCGGTCAACACCAATGTCATCAAGACCCTGGAAGAACGTGGCTGGATCGACGTTGTCGGCCATCGCGAAACACCGGGCCGGCCTGCATTGTTTGCCACGACCAGGCAATTTCTCGATGATCTCGGTCTCAGGAGCGTCAGCGAACTGCCGCCGCTTGAACAAATCAGCCAGACACTGGAGCTGGAACAATGACAAATAAACGCACACCATTCCGTCAATCACCGAACAAGCCCGAGGGGGCAAGCGAACGGGGCGATCAGCCGAGCCGTGGGCGTGGCCCGCGCCGGGAAGCCCCGGTCGCCGAAGCCGCTGCTGCGAAACCGGCACCCCGTCGCAAGCCGGCGCCCAATACCGGCGGCCGTGCCCATCGTGGCCAGGTCGCCCGTGACGGTCGTCCGCTCGCCGAGGCCAAGCCGGTTCGCCTGCAAAAGGTGCTGGCTGAAGCCGGTGTCGGCTCACGCCGGGAAATGGAAGAATGGATCGCCGCCGGCAGGGTTAGCGTCAATGGCGTGGTGGCGACCATCGGTCAGTCCGTCGTGCCGACCGACAAGGTCAAGGTTGGCGGCCGCCTGATCAATATCCGCTTCACCGGAAGCTCACGGCCGCCACGCGTACTGATGTACCACAAGCCGGAAGGCGAAATCGTCTCGCGCGACGACCCGGATGGCCGTCCTTCGGTATTCGCCGCCTTGCCGCGCATGCGGGGCGGGCGCTGGATCAACGTCGGTCGCCTCGACTTCAATACCTCCGGCCTGCTGCTATTCACTACCTCGGGCGAGCTGGCCAACAAGCTTATGCACCCGAGTTCCGAACTGGTTCGTGAATACGCCGTTCGGGTGCTGGGCGAGTTGACCATGGAGGCGCAGAAGGAACTGCTCGCCGGTGTTCAACTGGAGGATGGCATGGCCAATTTTGCCAGCCTGGTCGATGCCGGCGGCGAGGGGGCCAACAAGTGGTATCGCGTGACCCTGTTCGAAGGGCGCAACCGCGAAGTGCGTCGCATGTTCGAGGCGGTGGGTTGCACTGTGAGTCGACTGATCCGGGTGCGTTATGGCCCCTTCGTCCTGCCGCCGCAACTCAAGCGGGGTCGTTCGCATGAGTTGAGCGAGGACGAGGTGAAAGCCCTGCTGCGTGAGCTTGCCAAGGCCGCGCCAAGCACCAAAAAGGGGCCGGAAACTACCTAAATGGATTGTCTGGGGGGAATAAATCCGTTATAATTCACGGGTTTGTTCCTCCTGCTGTTTTTCGGCGGGCATCTTTGTATTTCAAGGTGGGCGTTTCGCCCATTTTTTATTTGTGGCCATGGATTTAAACACGCTGCTGGAAACCACCGTAGTCGGTATGGGCTATGAACTCGTCGATGTCGAGCTGTCGCCGCGCGGCCGCACGATACGCGTCTTCATCGATGCGCCGGCCAAGGAAAACGGTATCGATGTCGATGATTGCGCCAAGGTGTCGAATCAGCTGACGCGCGTGTTCGAGGTTGAGAACGTCGATTTTGATCGCCTCGAGATTTCTTCGCCGGGTATGGATCGCGTCGTCAAGAAAGCGGCCGATTTCGAGCGTTTCGCCGGGCAGGATATCCAGATCAAGCTGCGCATTCCGCAGGGCGGTCGCCGCAATTTCCAGGGCGAGCTGCTGGGTCACAAGGACGGCAAGGTTGGCTTGCGCCTTGAAAAGGATGATGTGGAACTGGAATTTACCAATATCGAGAAGGCACGTCTGGTGCCCCGATTCGACTGAAGGACTAGGAGGTTTTAGCCCATGAGCCGTGAAATGTTGCTGCTGGTCGATGCACTGGCCCGCGAAAAGAACGTTGCCAAGGAAATCGTTTTCGGTGCCCTTGAGCTGGCGCTCGCTTCCGCGACGAAAAAGCGTATCCACGACGAAGCCGAAGTGCGCGTTTCGATCGACCGCAATACGGGTAACTACGACTCCTTCCGTCGTTGGCAGGTGGTTGCCGACAACGAATACGTCAACGAATACCTGCAGGTGCCGCTGTCCGAAGCACAGAAGGACGACCCCGAGGTCGAGGCCGGCGATTACCTGGAAGAGCCGCTGGAGCCGATCGATTTCGGCCGTATCGGTGCCCAGGCCGCCAAGCAGGTCATCTTGCAGAAGATTCGCGACGCCGAGCGCGAGCAGATCCTGTCCGACTTCCTGAGCCGCGGCGAGCACATCGTTTCCGGCACCATCAAGCGCATGGAGCGCGGCAACGCCATCATCGAAGCCGGCAAGATCGAAGCGCTGCTGCCGCGCGACCAGATGATCCCCAAGGAAAACCTGCGTGTCGGCGACCGCGTCAAGGCTTACCTGCTGCGCATCGACCGCAATGCCCGCGGCCCGCAGATCATCCTGTCGCGTACCGCACCGGAATTCGTCATTAAGCTGTTCGAACTGGAAGTGCCGGAAATCTCCGATGGCCTGATGGAACTGAAGGCTTGCGCCCGCGACCCCGGTCTGCGTGCCAAGATCGCCGTCAAGTCCAACGACCCGCGTGTCGACCCGATCGGCACCTGCGTTGGCCTGCGCGGTTCGCGTGTAACTGCCGTACGCAACGAAATCGGTGGCGAAAACATCGACATCGTGTTGTGGTCGGCCGATCCGGCCCAGTTCGTCATTGGCGCGCTGTCGCCGGCCGAAGTCTCCTCCATCGTTGTCGATGAGGAAAAGCACGCCATGGACGTGGTGGTCGACGAGGACAACCTGGCCATCGCCATCGGCCGTAGCGGCCAAAACGTTCGTCTGGCTTCCGAGTTGACCCAGTGGACCATCAACCTGATGACCCAGGACGAGTCGGCCAAGAAGTCCGAAGCCGAGCATGCCGTGACCCGAATTACCTTCATGGAAAAGCTGGATATCGACGAAGAGCTCGCCGACCTGTTGATCGACGAAGGTTTCTCGACGCTGGAAGAAGTAGCCTATGTGCCGCTGGCCGAAATGCTGGAAATCGACGGCCTGGACGAGGAAATCGTCAACGAGCTGCGTAACCGCGCCCGTAACGTTCTGCTCACCGAAGCCATCGCCACCGAGGAAAAGCTGGAGAACGTCTCCGAAGACCTGATCGGTCTGGAAGGCATGAGCAAGGAACTGGCCGCCAAGCTGGCCGAACATGACGTCAAGACCCGCGACGATCTCGCGGAACTGGCGGTTGATGAATTGACGGAAATGACCGGCATCGACGAAGAGCGTGCCAAGGAACTCATTCTGAAGGCACGGGCTCACTGGTTCGAGTGAGCGGGAGGTAGCAAAGTATGTCCGCAACAACAGTTTCACAATTTGCCGTTGAACTCAAAATGCCAGTCGCGGCCCTGCTCGAGCAATTGAGCAAGGCTGGCGTCAGCAAGGAAGGCTCCAACGATACGCTGACCGATCAGGACAAGGCCAGGCTGCTCGACTATCTGCGTCGCTCGCATGGCGACGAGTCGAAGACCAAGATCACCCTGACTCGCAAGCAGACGTCCGAAATCAAGGCGACCGATGCCCATGGTCGCGCTCGTACCGTGCAGGTCGAGGTGCGCAAGAAGCGCGTGCTGGTCAAGCGCGATATCGGCGAGCACGCTGCCGAGGCCGAGCAGGAATTGGCCAAGGAGCACGTCGAGGAATTGCAGCCGGAAATCGTTCCGGAACCGGTGGTTGAAATCATTCCGGAGCCGGTAGTCGAGGTCGTTCCGGAGCCGGTGGTCGAAGTAGAGCCGGAAGTCATTCCCGAGCCGGTGGTTGAGGCCGAGCCGGAACCCGAAGTGGTCGTCGAAAAGCGTCCGGCGCCGGTGCTGAACCGTGCGGCGATCATTGGTGAGAAGGAACTGAAGGCCCGCGAAGAAGCGGCTGCCCGTTCCAGCCGTCTGCGCGAAATCCAGGAGCGTGAGCTCAAGGAAAAGCAGGCTCGCGAACTCCAGTTGGCCCAGATGCGCCAGCAAGCCGAAGTGGCCGCTGCCGCAGCCAAGGCTGCCGAACAGGCCAAGCAGCAGGCTGCTGCCCAAGCCAAGGCCGGTGAAGGCGAGAAGGGTACGCTGCACAAGAAGCCGGATACCGGCGTCAAGAAGGGCGACAAGAGCGGCCGCGCTGCCGACGACGGCAAGAAAAAGGGCGGTATCAAGACGCGCGGCTCCGATAGTGCCGGCGGCTGGAAGGATAATCGCCACGGCCACAAGAAGTCGCACAAGGCCGATGACGGCCAGGGCAGCTTCCAGGCGCCGACCGAACCGATCACCCGCGAAGTGCATATTCCCGAAACCATCTCCGTTTCCGACCTGGCCCACAAGATGGCCGTGAAGGCGACGGAAGTCATCAAGGCGATGATGAAGATGGGTTCGATGGTCACCATCAACCAGGTGCTGGATCAGGAAACGGCCATGATCGTGGTCGAGGAAATGGGCCACAAGGCAGTTGCCGCCAAGCTGGATGATCCGGATGCCTTCCTCGAGGAAAGCGCCGAGCACAAGGATATTCCGCTCGAACCGCGCGCCCCGGTGGTTACCGTCATGGGTCACGTCGACCATGGTAAGACTTCGCTGCTCGACTACATCCGCCGCGCCAAGGTAGCGGCGGGCGAAGCGGGCGGCATTACGCAGCATATCGGTGCCTACCACGTCGAAACCGAGCGTGGCATGATCACCTTCCTCGACACCCCGGGTCACGAGGCC
>CAZDRS010000112.1:0-7349 GCA_964507585.1 uncultured Dechloromonas sp. | reverse complement strand
CCCAGGCCGTGGCGCTGGCCCAGCTTTCCGGCTCGGCCAACCCGGTCGATACGCTGACCGAGAAGGAGCTGGCGGTTTTCCTGAAGCTCGCCGAGGGGCGTTCGGTCAACGAGGTGGCCAGCGATTTCTGTCTCAGCCCGAGCACGGTCGGCACCCACCTCTACCACATCAAGCAGAAGCTCAACGTGCAGAATGCCGCCGAACTGACACTGGTCGCCGTGCGCAACGGCCTGATCGAATCGTGATCGCCGGTCGATGAACGGCGACCCCTTATTTCCCGAAGTGCAGCCCCGCTGCGCCCGCCGTATCGCGGTCGGCGACGGGCATTACCTCTACGTCGAGGAAGTCGGCCCGAGCAATGGCCTGCCGGTGCTTTTCCTGCACGGCGGGCCGGGTAGCGGCTGCACCGACGGCCAGCGCCGGCTGTTCGATCCGGCTCGGTTTCGCGCCATCCTGGTCGACCAGCGCGGTGCCGGGCGCAGCTTGCCCGGTGGCGAACTGCGCGAGAACACCACGGCCGACCTGATCGCCGATCTCGACGTGGTGCGCGAGGCGCTCGGTATCCCGGCCTGGATCGTCTTCGGTGGTTCATGGGGCAGCCTGCTCGCCCTGGCCTACGCCCAGATCTACCCGGAAAACGTGCTGGGCCTGGTCTTGCGCGGTATCTTCCTTGGCTCCCGGCGGGAAATCGATGCCTTTGTCCAAGGCGAGAACGGCATTCCCCCGGCGGCCTGGCAAGCCTTTGCCGCCAACTTCCCGGCCAGCGAGCGGCACGACCTGCTGGCTATCTGCGCCCGCCGCATCCTGTGCGGCCAGCCGCCCATCGCCCGGCACGCCGCCCGCGCCTGGCTCGACTACGAACGTACCTTGCTCGACGAGGCGCCGCTTGACCGCGAACCCGACGAGCGCGAACTGGCCAAGGTGCGTATCCAGATGCACTACCTGACGCGCGACTGCTTCCTGATCCCCGGCCAGTTGATGGCCGGTGTCGAACGCCTGCGCCACCTGCCGGCCGCCATCGTGCAAGGCCTGGCCGACCCGGTCTGCCCGCCGCAGGCAGCCGAAGCGCTGCACCGCGCCTGGCCCGAAGCCACCTGGTTTCCCGTTGCCCAGGCCGGTCATGCCGGCCTGTCGCCTCCCATCGCCCGCGCCTGCATCAAGGCGCTGGGTTGGGTGGCGGAATGTGTCGAGGCGGTAGCCTAGCTGGGATATCGGTGACGGAGAGGCTGCTGTACGTCTGCTGAGGCGTGCGGCTTTCCCCTCTTGTTAGCTTACGGTATGATGACTATATGTACCAATTCATCATGAGTAAAGCCGCTGATGCCAGCTTTCCCTTTGTCAAAAGATCTATTCGATAGTGAAACCGAAATTTATCGGAAATTTCTCCCATTAATTTCGCCAATTAAGGGTGAAGCATGTGAAGCAAATACCTGGGACATTCCATATACGATCGGTGAGCTTTCGTATTTGGTGCATAGCCATTACCGCTACTATGGAAAATTCCCATCTGTGCTTGCCGGCCAATTGTTGGATCAATTTCCCATGCCTAGCGACAAGCATTATGTTCTGGATAATTTTTGTGGATCCGGAACAACGCTGGTTGAAGCCAAGTTGCGAGGTGTTAAGTCGTTTGGTATTGATATAAGCTGGCTTTCTTGCTTGGCTTCAAATGTAAAGTCAAATGTTGCCGATACGACTGAAATTCGGAATCGACTTTTGGCTATCACTAAAGACTTTCATGTAACAACTAGGAAGTGCAGCCCTCCTGACGATGCATTCGTCGAAAAATGGTTCTCAAAAGAAGTGGCCAGAGATTTGGCTACCCTGAGAGGAATGATTCGGAACATGCCCGCATCCAGCGAAAGAGATTTTATGCTGCTGGGATTTGTTGGTATTGTGAGAAGAGTTTCCAAGGCCTTTGATGGCGAAGTACGTCCTCATATAAATAAAAGCAAAAAGCAGCGTGATGTTCTTGAGGCATTTTCCAAGAAAGTCCGGGATATGTGCTCGGATCACGAAGACTATATGGCGTTGATTGATGGGAAGGTTCCATCACGGTGCTTACTGGGTACCAATCTGGAATTGCCAAGCGTGTTGGATGACGGTAAATGCCATCTGGTCATTAGCCATCCGCCCTACCTCAATAGTTTTAATTACTCGCCAGTTTTTAGTCTCGAGTTCTACTGGGCTGCCCCATTCGAGGCGGAGTACGCGGCAGGCCAGAATAGTCTGCACAAGCAGGAACTGACGGCGCATCCTGCTAATGACACAATCACCGATTCATACTTCCAGCACCTGGAAAAGTGCTACAGGGAGACCTACCGGATCCAATCACTAGGCGCGTATTTGGCAATCGTAATCGGCGATTGTACGAGAGAGGGACGGTTGATACCTGTTTTGGATAAGGTGACGGAGATCGTTGAACAAATAGGGTATCAGCCGTATGAGTTCAACTATCGTACGACGCACTATGGATTGGGAAAGTACGCCTATCGGCACCGTGCCGATTATCACGGTGATGCGGATAAAAAGGACGGGATACTCGTATTTAAGCGGTAGCGATCAATCTTCGAAAGTAAGCCGATTATCCTTGAAGGCAAGCCGCTTTATTTTTCCATCATCGATATCGGTGAATATCTTTCCGGTGTGCTGGTTGACAATCTGCATGGCCAATTGTCTTACTGTCGGATTGTTTTCAAAGCATGACTTTGTTATTTTTTCGTAAAAATCGCTGCCAAATTTTTTCTCAAACTCGGTAAAAGCTTCAACAATCAAGGCATCCGCGATCACCAGGTTTTTATCGACATATGCCTTGATCATGTTCTGGCTTTTTTCTTCCCAATGTGAGAACTCTGTTAGAACCAGAACGCTGATCATCTCGGTCTCATTGGGGCGTTTGTCGCAACTTTCAAAACGGAGTTTTCGAACATCAAGCGCAACGAAGGAAGACTGCTTTGCTTTTTCCGGTGTTTGGGGGCCGGGAAGACAGTCATTCAGCAATGCGGTGACCTTGTCTGTCTGAACTGATTCAATTTCAAGTATCCGGCAGTTATCAAGCGTGTATGTAATAGTCCGTAAACTTTTGTCATTGCCAAGAATCTCTGATGTTCCATCGGCAGACAGGGTAAAAATGATGCGACTGCCGTCAGAAATGTCCTCTTCAAACAGGAAGTTTTGATCCTCTAGTTTGGTAACCCTGATGCGATTTGGCGTTGTTTGAAAGCATACGTTGTAGGTATGCTGATTAGAGCCCCTGGGTGCAAAGGAGACTGAAAAAGGGCTGTCATACGGGATTTTGTTTTTCTGTTTGGCGAATGTGCGCTTGAATCCGCTATTGACGGTTTGCTCGACGCCAACTTTTTTGCATTCAATGAATGCAAAGATATTTTCGGGTTCAGTTATTTCTCCACCATTACGAACCAAAGGTTCGTTTTTCTTGTCGAATTTCGGTGTGTTGAGCAGCGTGAATTCGACCTTGTGCCCTGCGCCGGAAAAGCCGTATAGCTTGGGTTCGACTTGCAGGCGAGCATGCAGTTCCCGTTCGCGGACAATGGCGGCGTAGGTGAGGACTTCGAGCATGTCCCCGACTTTCCGACCAACCTGATGGCCAGCATGCCGAAAGTGGGAGATGTATTTGAATACGTCAGAAAGAGCGCTCATTAAAGTCCTCGAAATAATTCTTCAACTGAAATTCCGAGCGCATCTGATAGTTTCTTGATATTTACAAGACTGACGTTCCGTTCGCCGCGCTCGATTCCACCAACATAGCTGCGATCCAAACCGGCAAGGTCGGCGCAGGCTTCCTGAGATAGTCCTCTGGCCTTGCGTAGCGTTCTTATTCGGATGCCGAAGGAGAGAATAAATTCATCATTACTGGGTTCGATCATTAATCGATAATCGATAATTGATTACGATAAGTCCACGGACTTTGAGTATCAATTTAGGCTGGTGCGAAGCGAAAACGCTAGCCTCCTCCTCTTGGATTATCACTGCCAGGAGGTGAGGTGGCGAGGCCCTTGTTAGAAGCAGGTCAACCGTCCGCGCTGCCGCGACCGGCGCAGAACGGCCACCCAGCGGCAGCGCAAGTGATAGGCGATGCCCCTCCGCAGCAAGCGGGCTTTCCGGCGCCAGCGGAACAAGGCCGCACGCGCCCAGCGATAGGCCGGGTGCCGGTGCAGGCGTTCGGCAACGAAGGCCTTGAAGTGGAGGACTGCGGCATAGCTGCGGGCGAACCAGCCGATGTGCAGCAGTTGCGGCTTGGTCAGCGTGAACAGCCGGGCGACCAGGGCCGTGCCGACCACCTTGGCCGCCATGAAGGTCGCCACGCCGAGCAGCGGCTTGCCGTGGGCGATGAAATACAGCCCACCCAGCTTGAAAGGCAGCAGGCTTACACCGGGCAACACGAACAGGGCCAGGGCGACATAGGGTGGTGCGCCGGCCGCCAGCACCTCGATCCGGCGCACCACCGGCAGCCGGCCCAGCCGGGCCATCAGCGCCTGCAGCGGATCCCACAACCATTCCCAGAACCACAGCAGGAAGGCGGCGAGCAGGATGAAGGGCGTGGTCAGGGCACGTTTCAGCCGGTATTCCATGGCGGTAAATTCAGTAAGGGATGGGGCAGTATAAGGACGAAGGGCCTTGCCGATTGTCGCTCTATCGTGACAGGTTGTGACTGGAGGCACGGGGGGCATCTGGATTAATGGCCAATTCCCGTTGAAGCCAAGTCGCTCAGGAAATACAATGCTATTTTCATGTTTTATGGCATTGGTATGGATTCCGATCTCGCCTCACTGTTCAATCAGCATGCTCGGCTGATCGAGCTCAAAACGCCGCTGCCCGGAGCTTCTCTTATTGTTGAGCGCTTTAACGGTCGCGAGGCGGTTTCCGAGTCGTTCCGCTTCGAGATCGATTGCGTTTCCACCCATGCTTTCTTCGATCTCAACTCGCTACTCGGCGAGGAGGTCACGCTCAAGTTGCGCCAGGCCGACGGCAGCTTGCGTTCCTGGCATGGCTACATCACCCAGGCCGCCCAGCTTGGCGCCGATGGCGGCCTGGCGCGTTATCGCCTGGTCATGGAGTCCTTTCTCGCTTTTCTCGGCCAGCGCCGGGATTGCTACCTCTTCCAGAACGGTACCTGCCTCGATTTCATTGGCACAGTGTTTGCCGATTACCCGGAAATCGACTGGGCCAACCAAGTTACCCAGCCGCTTCGTACCTACAGCCTGGTCACGCAATACCGGGAAACAGATCTCGACTTCCTGCGTCGTCTTCTCGGCGAAGAAGGCCTCTCCTTCCACTTCGAACACGACCAGCGCGCGCAAGCTGGTGACGGCGCCACGCACGCCCGGCACAAACTGGTCATCTTCGACCGCGATACCGAGCTTCCGGCCGGTCGGCAATCCATCATCCGCTTTCATCGCAACAGCGCCACGGAAGCCAGCGACACCCTGCAACACTGGCAGGAAACCCGCATCGTCGCCCCCAACGCCGTCTCCCTGGCCGGCTGGGACTATAAAACCCTCGTTGCTACAGGGGCGCAAAGCACGGCCGTATCGTCCAATGGCCAACTTCCGCGTCTTGAAATCCACGACGCATCGCAAGCCTACCGCTTCGAAAATACTGCTGCCGCGCAATTGCGCACCGACCTTGCGATGGCCGAACTCGAATCGCACTATCGCCGATTCCTGGGAGCCGGTACCGTGCGCCAACTCGCCGCCGGCACCCGCATCACCCTCAGCCAACACGACAATCATGTCGGGGAAGACGCCCACTTCACGGTTTTGGTCGTCGACCATCACGGCGCCAACAACCTGGGCAGTGAGGCGGCTCAACTCTTGCAGCACACCGACCTCGAACGCGGCACCTACCGCAACACCTGCCTCACCCAGCCAAAGAGCCAGGCCGTCGTCTCCGTCCAGCGCCCCAAACCCGTCACCCACCCGCAAAGCGCCCTTGTTGTCGGGCTCGACGACAAAGTCGTCCATACCGACCGCGATCACCGCATCAAGATCCAATTTCCCTGGCAGCGCGGCAGCACCCCCAATCCCGGTGGCCTCAGCGAAACTGGCCCAAGTGGGCGCACCGTCGGCAAAAGCGGCAATGCCCCGGGCAACGCGCAATCCGGCACCTGGGTGCGCGTTGCCGAATGGCTCGCCGGCCCCAACTGGGGCAGCCACTTCCTCCCCCGCGTCGGCAGCGAAGTCCTCGTCGACTTCATCAACGGCGACATTGACCGCCCCATCATCGTTGGCCAAAACTACAACGGCGCCGACCTGCCACCGTTCAGCGCCGGCCATGAAGCCAGTGCCAACCACCCCGGCGTGCTATCGGGCTGGATGAGCCACAACCATGAAGCCGGTTTCAACCAGTGGGTTATCGACGATGCTCCCGGGCAACTGCGCACCCGTCTCGCCACCTCGGAAAACGCCGGCCAGTTGAGCTTGGGACATTTGATCGACCAGGCGCCCGAAAGCACCACCCGGGGCGCCTGGCGCGGCAGCGGCTTCGAGCTGCGTACCGATGGCTGGCTCGCCATCCGGGCCGGCGAAGGCATTCTCATCTCCGCTACTGCGCGGCCCAACGCCCAAAGCACCCAGATGGACGTCACCGAAAGCGTCAGCCAGCTCAAGGCCGCCCAACAAACAGCCCAGGCCCTCTCCGATGCCGCCCAACGGCAACATGCCTTGCCCCTCAAGGCCAATGCGGCTCAAACAGCCTTCCTTCAGGCCATCGACCCGCGACAAGACGGCCACCACAACGGCAGCATCGGCGGCCAACCAGCCCAAAAAGCCCAACCCGGCAGCCGCAGTTTGGGCGACCCCACCGAACGTTTCGCCCAAGCCGTCATCCTCAACGAAGCCCCCGCCGACATCGGCCTCAGCAGCCCGGCCTCCACGCTCCTCTTTGCCGGAGCCAACCTGCACGCCACCATCCAGCAAGACCTCCACCTCGCCAGCGCCCACACCCTGTCCACCGCCGTCGGCGGCAGTGCCAGCTGGTTCAGCCACAGCGGCGGCATCAAGAGCATTGCCCAGGCCGGCACGCACACCATTCAAGCCAACACCGAGGCACTGGAAATCCTGGCCGACCAGTCCATCACGGTTACCAGTTCGAACGACGAAATTCACATCCTGGCCAAGGAAAAAATCGTGCTGCAGGCCGGGCAATCGTCGGTGACGCTTGAGGGGCAGAACATCACCTTTGCCTGTCCGGGAACGTTCTCGGTCAAGGGAAGTGGGCAGGCATTTTTGGGGGCCGGCAGTCAGCCGGCCGAGTTGCCCAAGTTGCCACAGGGCAATATCTCTGCCGATTTGCCCACCACGCCACTGGAAAGTGTCTACAGCCAGAGC
>CAZDRS010000111.1:0-7355 GCA_964507585.1 uncultured Dechloromonas sp. | reverse complement strand
TCGAATTCCAGGGCATGATCGCCCGCCACGAATTTCTCGAATGGGCCGAGGTGCATGGCAATTTCTACGGCACCTCGCAAAAGTGGATCGCCGACCAACTGGCCGCCGGCCATGACGTGCTGCTCGAAATCGACTGGCAGGGCGCCCAGCAGGTGCGCAAGCTGTTCCCGCAGGCGATCGGTATCTTTATCCTGCCGCCGTCGATGGAAGAACTGACCCGTCGCCTGACCGGGCGCGGTACCGACAGCGCCGATGTCATCGCCCGCCGCCTGGCCGCCGCCCAGGCCGAGATGCGCCATGTCGGGGAATTCGACTATGTTATTATTAACGACCAGTTGGCCCAGGCCCTGGAGGAACTGCGTGCCGTCGTGTGCGCCTCCCGCCTGAGCTTTGCGGCGCAGCGTGCACGTCACGCCGCCCTGTTCGAAAGATTGATTTGAAATTAGAGGTTTAGCATGGCCCGCGTTACCGTTGATGATTGCCTGAAGAGAATTCCGAACCGTTTCCAGATGACCCTGGCCGCCGCCCATCGCGCCCGCCAGCTGGCCAATGGCGCCACGCCGCTGGTCGATGCCGAGAAGCACAAGCCGACCGTCGTCGCGCTGAAGGAAATGGGTGCTGGCAAAGTCGGTCTGGAAGTGCTGAACCGCGGCCAGGCCTGATCTGCGGGGCGGTGAAGACTGATGGATTCCGCGCCGTCGCCTCAACCGCCTTGCCCTGTGGAGCCCGCCTACCGGGTTTTCCTCGATAGTCTCGACTATCTCCCGACTGCCGATGTAGAACGAATCAAGGCTGCGTACGAATTCGCGGCCAAGGCGCATGCGCAGCAAAAGCGCATGTCCGGTGAGCCCTACATCACCCATCCGCTCGCCGTCGCCGGCGCGGTGGTCGAGTGGCGGATGGATGCCGACGCCATCTGCGCGGCGCTGATGCACGATGTGCTGGAAGATACCGGCACCTCCAAGCACGAACTGGCCGAGAAATTCGGCAAGGAAGTGGCCGAACTGGTCGACGGCCTGTCCAAGCTCGACAAGATGGAATTTGCCTCCTACCAGGAGGCGCAGGCCGAAAACTTCCGCAAGATGCTGATGGCCATGGCGCGCGATTTGCGCGTCGTGCTCATCAAGCTGGCCGACCGCCAGCACAACCTGCAGACCATGTCGGCCATGCGTGCCGACAAGCGCGCCCGCATCGCCCGCGAAACGCTGGAAATCTACGCGCCGATCGCCCTCCGCCTGGGCCTCAACAAGCTGTACCGCGAACTGCAGGATCTGTGTTTCAAGCTGATCCACCCGCATCGCGCCGAGGTGCTGGCCAAGGCCCTGCGCGCTGCGCGCGGCAATCGCAAGGAACTGCTCAACCGGATTTTCGACGGCATCCGCGACAAGCTGGAGCATGCCGGCCTGCGTGCCGAGGTGTTCGGTCGCGAGAAGAGCCTGTACTCCATCTTCCGCAAGATGAAGGACAAGCACCTCTCTTTCTCGCAGGTACTCGATATCTACGGTTTTCGCGTTGTCGTGGAGAACGTGCCGACCTGCTACCTGGCGCTTGGTGCGCTGCACAGCCTGTTCAAGCCGGTGCCCGGCAAGTTCAAGGACTACATCGCGATCCCCAAGGCCAACGGCTACCAGTCGCTGCATACCACCCTGATCGGCCCGTACGGCACGCCGGTCGAGGTGCAGATCCGTACCCGCGAGATGCACCATGTTGCCCAGGAAGGCGTTGCCGCCCATTGGCTGTACAAGGACACCGAGGAATCGAGCGCCGACCTGCAGATCAAGACGCACAAATGGTTGCAGTCGTTGCTCGAAATGCAGACCAGCGACTCGTCGGAGTTCTTCGAGAACGTCAAGATCGACCTCTTCCCCGACGAAGTCTATGTCTTCACGCCCAAGGGCAAGATCCTCGCCATGCCGCGCGGGGCGACGGTGGTCGACTTTGCCTACGCGGTGCATACCGATGTCGGTCATCACTGCTCGGCGGCCCGCGTCAATCACGATCTGGCCCCGCTGCGCACCGAACTGCGCAACGGCGACCTGGTCGAGATCATCACCTCGGCACAGGCCAGCCCCAATCCGGTGTGGCTGACCTACATCAAGACCGGCCGGGCGCGCAGCAAGATTCGCCACTTCCTGCGCACCATGCAGAACGAGGAGTCGGCCCGCCTTGGCGAGCGCCTGCTGCGCCAGGAACTGCTGTCGCTTGGCGTCGTCCCGATCTCGATCCCGACCGAAGCCTGGGATGCCCTGGTCAAGTCCGGCGGCCAGAAGACGATGGAAGACGTCTATACCGAAATCGGCCTCGGCAAGCGCCTGCCGTCGGTAGTCGCCCGCCGCCTGCTGGCCCGCGAGGACATGTCGGCCGATTCGCCGAGCAGCATGACCCTGGCCATCCATGGCACCGAGGGCATGGCCATCCAGTTGGCGCGCTGCTGCCAGCCGATTCCGGGCGACCCGATCATCGGCTCGATCAAGAAGGGCAGCGGCCTGGTCATCCATACCCACGACTGCCCGACCATCCGCAAATCGCGTTCGGCCGAGCCGCAAAAGTGGATCGACGTCGAATGGGAGCCAGAAGAAGGCAAGCTGTTCGACATCCGGATCAATGTCGAGGTCAAGAACGCCCGCGGCGTACTGGCCCAAGTCGCGGCGGCCATCGCCGAGGCCGGTTCGAACATCGAGCACGTGGCGATGGATGCCGACCCCGAGCGCCTGTTCACGACGCTGCGCTTCACCATCCAGGTCGCTCACCGCAACCATCTGGCAGCGGTGATGCGCGGCATGCGCCATATTCCGGAGGTCAGCCGGATTACCCGTGAAAGGGGAGGCGAGGTTTGAAAATCCTCGTGCTGGGCGCCGGCGTCGTCGGCACAACGAGTGCGTGGTATCTCTCCCGGGCCGGTCATCAGGTCACGGTCATCGACCGCCAGCCGGTGGCCGGGAACGAGACCAGCTTTGCCAACGGCGGGCAGATTTCTGTCTCCCACGCCGAGCCGTGGGCCAATCCGCACGTTTTGCCCCGCGTCCTGAAATGGCTGGGCCACGAGGATGCCCCCTTGCTTTGGCGCTGGCGGGCCGATCCCGCGCAACTGGCCTGGGGCTTGCGCTTCCTGGTCGAATGCCTGCCCGGCCGGACGCGTCGCAATATCGCTGCCATCGTCTCCCTCGCCCTGTATAGCCGGCGTTGCCTGCAAGCCCTGCGCAGCGAGCTGGGTCTGCACTACGACCATCTGGAGCGCGGCATCCTGCACATCTACACCGATCCCGGGGAGCTGCGCCTGGCGACCGAGGCAGCCAGGATCATGCGCCAGTTTGGCCTGGATCGGGATACAGTCGATGTCGACAAATGCCTGGAGATCGAGCCGGCCCTGGCCGATGCCCGTCACCTGCTGGCCGGTGGCGACTACACGCGCTCCGACGAATCCGGCGACGCCCACCGCTTCACGCGTGCGCTGGCCGACCATGCCCGTGCGGCGGGGGTCGAATTCCGCCATGAAACGACGGTCGAGCGCATCGCTGCCGCCGGTGGCCAGGTGGCTGGCGTGGTCGTCCATAACGGCAAGGCGCCGGAGTTGCTGGTTGCCGATGCCTACGTCGTGGCGCTGGGCAGCTATTCACCCCTGCTCTTGCGGCAGATCGGCCTGGGCATTCCGGTCTATCCGGCCAAGGGTTATTCGGCGACGCTGACGCTGGCCGAGGATAGCGGCGCACCGACGGTCAGCCTGACCGACGACGAGCGCAAGCTGGTCTTCTCGCGCCTCGGCAATCGCTTGCGGGTGGCTGGCACGGCGGAGTTCAACGGCTACAACCTCGACCTCAATCCGGCGCGTTGCCAGGTCTTGGTCGACCGCACCCGCCAGTTGTTCCCCCATCTGAAAACCATTGGTGAACCGGCGTTCTGGTGCGGCCTGCGTCCGGCCACGCCGTCCAATGTGCCGCTGATCGGTCGGACGCGTTTCGGCAACCTGTGGCTCAACACCGGCCACGGTACGCTGGGCTGGACGATGTCCTGCGGCTCGGCCGCCGCGCTGGCCGAGATGATGAGCGGCAGCTTGCCCGATCCGGATTTTCCCTTCCTGCGATGCTGATCGACACGCATTGCCACCTCGACGCGGCCGAGTTCGATGCCGATCGGGAGGCGGTGCATGCAGCGGCCCAGGCGGCCGGGGTCGGCTGCATGGTCGTGCCGGCCGTCGAGCTCGCCGGTTTTGCCAAGACGCGGGAGACGGCGGCGCATTACGGCGGTTGTGTCGCGGCCTACGGCATCCATCCGCTCTACGTCATGCGGGCGGCCGACGGCGACCTGGCTGCCCTGCACCAATGGCTGGCCCGCGAGCGCCCGGTGGCAGTAGGTGAGATCGGGCTCGATCTCTACGTCAGCGACATCGATCCGCAGCGCCAGGCGTTCTTCTTCGTCGAGCAACTCAAGCTGGCGCGCGAATTCGACCTGCCGGTGCTGCTGCATGTGCGGCGGGCGGTCGATCCGGTACTCAAGCAGTTGCGCCGCTTCAAGGTGCGTGGCGGCATCGCCCATGCCTTCAACGGCAGCCGGCAGCAGGCGGACGAATTCATCAAGCTCGGTTTTGTGCTGGGTTTCGGCGGGGCCATGACTTTCGACGGTTCGACCCGCATCCGCACCCTGGCCGCCGAATTACCAATTGAGTCCATCGTGCTCGAAACCGATGCGCCGGATATCCCGCCGGCCTGGCTGAACGGCGGGCGCAACACGCCCGCCGAGTTGCCGCACATTGCCGCTGTGCTGGCCGAATTGCGCGGCATTCCCGTTGCCGAGGTGATATGCCGGACGGCTGCCAATACGCGTGCAGTACTGCCTGCCATTTGATTCAGGTCAGCCGGGAGGCTGTTTGCGGCGGACGAACAGCTATCTCTTGATCTGCGCTAAAAGAATCATCTGCTAATAAGCGTAGATTCTCGCTGCTTGACTCGCCATCGGTTGGCGGGTCTTCAAGGCACAAATCAGGGAGCGCCGGCAATGGACAGGAAAGGGGCCTGTCCATGCTGGCAAACCGGTCAGTGAGAACATGATGAACAGCAAAACCCCGAAATCGAACGCGGCGCGGCGCCAGTTTCTTTTCGACTCGGCCAAAATGGCTTGCGGCGTTGGTATGCTCGGCCTGGGCCTGGGGCTCTATGCCAAGCAGTCGAAAGCCTTGCCGGCCTTGGCCCTGCGCCCGCCCGGCGCCCTCCCCGAGAACGATTTCCTCGGCGCCTGCATCCGTTGCGGCCTGTGCGTCCGCGACTGCCCCTACAACACGCTGGTACTGGCCAAGCCGGAAGACCCGGTGGCTACCGGAACGCCGTATTTCACGGCGCGTACCGTTCCGTGTGAAATGTGCGACGACATCCCCTGCGTCAAGGCTTGCCCGACCCAGGCGCTGGATCATGGGCTGACCGATATCAACAAGGCCAAGATGGGTGTCGCGGTGCTGATCGACCACGAAACCTGCCTGAACTTCCTTGGTCTGCGTTGCGACGTTTGCTATCGCGTCTGCCCGGTCATCGACAAGGCGATTACGCTCGACCTGCAGCCCAACCAGCGTACCGGCCGTCATGCCATGTTCCTGCCCACCGTGCATTCCGAGCATTGCACCGGCTGTGGCAAGTGCGAGAAATCCTGCGTGCTCGAAGAGGCCGCCATCCGCATTCTGCCGCCCAAGCTGGCCAAGGGTGAACTGGGCAAGCATTATCGCGTCGGCTGGGAGGAGCAGAAGAAGGCCGGCCATTCGCTGATCGACGAATCGAAAATGCTCGACCTGCCCGACCGCTTGCCGGAAGGCGCCCAACTGCCCGGGCATTACGATCCGGCCTCCGGCCACACCGAGCCGATGCGCGGCATGGCCGGTAGCGAGGCCGGTGTCATTCCAAGCCTGCCGCCCGGGCTGGGAGGCAAGCCATGAGCCAGATGTCCAACAAGAAACGCATCGGGGCCGAGGCTGTCGAGGAAAAAGGCTGGCTGGGCGCCCACAAGTGGCTGATCCTGCGTCGGGTGTCGCAACTCTCCATCCTGACCCTGTTCCTGCTCGGGCCGCTGGCCGGTATCTGGATCGTCAAGGGCAACCTGAACTACAGCTACACGCTCGGTGTGCTGCCACTGACCGACCCCTACGTGGCGCTACAGTCGCTGCTGGCCGGCCATGTTCCGGAAACCCTGGGCCTGATCGGCCTTGGCATCGTGCTGCTCTTCTACTTTCTGGTCGGCGGCCGGGTCTATTGCAGTTGGGTGTGCCCGATCAACATGGTGACCGATGCGGCAGGTTGGCTGCGTGACCGCCTGGGCATCAAGGGCGCCGGCAGCCTGTCGGCCAAGACGCGCTACTGGATACTCGGCATGACCTTCGTCGGTTCGGCCGTGACCGGCGTGGTGCTGTGGGAACTGGTCAATCCGGTGTCGATGCTGCATCGCGGCCTGATCTTTGGCGTCGGGGCGGCATGGATGGTCGTGCTGGCCATCTTCCTGTTCGACCTGTTCGTGATGAACCGTGGCTGGTGCGGGCGCTTGTGCCCGGTGGGCGCCTTCTACAGCCTGATCGGTCGCTGGAGCCCGGTGCGTATCTCGGCCAAGCAGCGTAGTGCCTGCAACGATTGCATGGACTGCTTCGAAGTCTGCCCCGAGCCGCAGGTCATCCGCCTGGCCCTGAAAGGCGAGGGCAAGGGCGTCGGGCCGGTCATTCTGGCACCCAATTGCACCAACTGCGGCCGATGCATCGACGTGTGCTCGAAAGACGTATTTACCTACGGCCTGCGCTTCAATAACCCGGCATCGACGGAGCGGACGGGCGCCTGAGCAGATTTCGGGCATGAAAAAAGGGAGCCGGTCGGCTCCCTTTTTTGTTGCTTGGCAGGGCAGCGATCAGGCGGCGAGAAGTCCGCGCATCTTTTGCAGGGCCTTGACCTCGATCTGGCGAATCCGCTCGGCCGATACATCGAATTCGGCGGCTAGTTCGTGCAGGGTGGAAGCCTCGCCTTCGCTCAGCCAGCGTGCCTCGATAATGCGCCGGCTGCGTGGGTCGAGACCTTCCAGCGCGGCGTGCAGGCCTTCGTTCTGCTGGTAGGCCAATGCCTTGTTTTCCAGCACGCGGGTCGGCTCGTAGCGGGAGTCGGCCAGGTAGTCGATCGGTGCGAAGGCTTCCTCGCCGTCATCCGGATTGCCTTCCAGCGCGAGGTCGCGGCCGGACAGGCGGGTTTCCATCTCGACCACCTCTTCCTGCTTGACTCCCAGGCGCGCGGCGACCTCGGCGGCTTGCGTGCCGGACAGGGTGTCGACGCCTTCGTAGTCGTTCTTCAGGCTGCGCAGGTTGAAGAACAGCTTGCGCTGCGCCTTGGTGGTGGCCACCT
>CAZDRS010000110.1:0-7377 GCA_964507585.1 uncultured Dechloromonas sp. | reverse complement strand
CCGAAGGCCGCGATCCGGGCGACCTGACCACCATCGAGGATCCGTCCACGCTGGAGCAGATCAAGAACGCGCTGGCCAGCTAATCCGCGCTGCCTGTGTTCTGCAAAACCCGCCGATGCAAGTCGGCGGGTTTTTTATTGCCCGGCTGTAAGAATCGGCCCGGGGGGCGGGTGGTAGAATGCCCGTCAATCCTGGCAATTAGTCGTTTTCCCCAATGATTTACGAGACCGTCGCCGCCGTCGACCTGGGTTCCAACAGCTTTCGCCTGCAAGTTGGCCGGGTGGTTGATGACCAGATTTACACCCTTGATTCGATGAAGGAGCCGGTTCGTCTGGCTTCCGGCTTGATGGCCGACAAACGCCTCGATGCCGCTTCGCAGGCGCGGGCACTCGACGGATTGCGCCGCTTCGGCGAGCGCCTGGGTGGCCTGGATAGCGGTGCGGTGCGTGCCGTCGCTACCAATACCCTGCGCGTCGCCAAGAATGCGGCCGAATTTTTGCCGCTGGCCGAACAGGCACTCGGTTTCCCGATCGAAATCATTGCCGGCCGCGAAGAGGCGCGCCTGATCTACATCGGTGCCTCGCATTCCCTCCCTATGGCGACGCACAAGCGCCTGGTCGTCGATATCGGCGGCGGGTCGACCGAATTCATCATCGGCAAGCGGCACGAACCGCAGTTGATGGAATCGCTGTACATGGGCTGCGTCAGCTACACGCTGCGCTTTTTCCCGGATCGCAAGATCGACAAGAAGCGTCTGCGCGAGGCGCAGATTGCCGCCGCCAAGGAAATCGAGCTGATCGCCCACGATTACCAGCGCATGGGCTGGAAGGAAGCGGTCGGTTCCTCCGGTACGGCGCGGGCGATTGCCGACGTGCTGGAGCTGAACGGACTCAATCCGAATGGCGAGAGCGGCATAACCCGCGTTGGCCTCGACAAGCTGTGCTCGCTACTGATCAAGGCCGGCTCGGCCGAGGCGCTGGATCTGCCGGGTATCAAGGGCGACCGCCTGCCGGTTTTCCCGGGCGGGGTGGCGATCATGTCGGCCATCTTCGAAGAGCTCGGCATCGAGCGCATGTCCTATGCCGACGGAGCGTTGCGCCTCGGTGTGCTGTATGACCTGCTCGGCCGGTTTCACCACCACGACATGCGCGACTCGACCGTCAAGCAGTTCCGCCGCCGCTATCAGGTCGAGGGCGATCAGGTCGAGCGCGTCGAAGCCACTGCACTGTCGGCCCTGGCGCAGATCAGCGGCGGCGAGCCCACGGAAGCGGATGTGCAGTTTCTGACCTGGGCCTGCCGCCTGCACGAAATCGGTATTTCGGTGGCGCACAACGCCTATCACAAGCACGGTGCCTACATCCTGACCTATGCCGACATGCCGGGGTTCTCGAAAAAGGATCAGGCCCGCCTCGCCATGCTGGTGCTCGGCCATCGCGGCAAGCTGGAAAAGCTGGGCAGCATGCCGGTCGCCGACAGTGCATGGGATCTGATTTTCTGCCTGCGCCTGGCCGTGCTGCTGCATCGCACCCGTGACGACCGCGCCCTGCCGGCCTGGCAGGTGCAGCGTCTGGCCAATGGTTACCAGATCGATTTGCCGGCCGACTGGCTGGCGGCCAACCCGTGGACGGCGGCGGCCTTTGGCGAAGAACTCGCGGTCTGGAAACAGCTGGGCCGCGACTATGTACTGAAGTCCCGGGCGGTGAGGAAACCAGCGTGAGCGACATTCCCCGCTTGCGAGTCGAGTCGGGGACGGTAATCTTGTCCGGCCCATGGACTTTGGCCGAAATGCTGCCGATGCTCGATAGGCTGCAGGCCGCTCTTTCCGGGGCGCCGGCATCGGCCCGGCATTGGGATCTGTCGGCAGTCAGCCGCCTGGACAGCGCGGCTGCCGTGCTGCTCTGGCGCGCCTGGCACGGCGCCTGGCCGGCCAGCCTGGCGATCAGCGACCTGCATCGCCAGGTCGTCGCCCGGGTGGCAGCCTTGCCGCCGGAGATGCCGCCTCCGCCGACGGCATTCGTCCATCTGCCGGAGTTCCTCGGTCGCCAGTTGCTCAAGGCGGCAGCCAATCTGCGCGGCATGGTCATCCTGTTCGGGCAATTGCTGCTCGATTGCTTCTACCTGGCTCGCCACCCGGGCGCCATTCCCTGGCGCGAATTCACCGCCAACCTCTATAAGGCTGGTGCACTGGCGCTGCCGGTTACCGCGCTGGTCGGTTTCCTGATCGGTGTCACCATCAGCTACCTGTCGGCGCTGCAGCTGAAAAGCTTTGGTGCCGACCTGTTCATCGTCAATATCCTGGGCATCTCGATCATCCGCGAACTGGGGCCGGTGCTCGTTGCCGTGCTGGTGGCCGGTCGCTCGGGGTCGGCGATGACCGCGCAGATCGGTGTCATGCGGGTGACCGAGGAAATCGATGCCTTGTCGACGATGGGCATTTCGCGCAGCATCCGCGTCGTGCTGCCCAAGATATTCGGGCTGACCGTGGCCATGCCCTTGCTCGTCTTGTGGACATCTGCGGTTGCGTTGCTTGGCGGCATGCTGGCGGCCTTGCTGCAACTCGATCTGTCGCTGGTCTATTTCCTCGAAAACCTGCCACGGGCGGTGCCGGTCAGCAACCTGTTCATCGGCCTCGGCAAGGGCGTCGTTTTCGGTTTCGTGATTGCCGTGGTGGCTTGTCACTTCGGCCTGCACGTCAAGCCGAATACCGAAAGCCTGTCGGCCAACACGACCAGCGCGGTGGTCACGGCGATTACCACGGTCATCCTGGTCGATGCCGTCTTCGCCATCTTCACCCGGCAAATCGGGGTGCCGCAGCTATGAGCCCGGTGCCGGTCATCGACCTGGATGGCGTGTGCACCAGCTTTCGCGGCCATCCGGTACATCGCGATCTCAGCTTGCAGGTGCAAGAGGGGCAGATCGTCGGCCTGCTTGGTGGTTCGGGGAGCGGCAAGACGACCCTGCTGCGCGAAATCCTCGGCCTGCATCGCCCGGATTCCGGTGTCGTACGCCTGTTCGGCGTCGATTTGAACGAGCCGGATGTCGAGTTGCAGCGCAACCTGCGCCGCCGTCTCGGCATGTTGTTCCAGCATGGCGCCTTGTTCTCGGCCTTGTCGGTGTTCGACAACATTGCCTTTCCCTTGCGCGAACTGCGCTGCCTCGACGAGGACTGGATTCGTCGCCTCGTGCACCTCAAGCTGGCGATGGTCGGCTTGGTGGCTGCGCACGGCAAGCTGATGCCCGCCGAATTGTCAGGTGGCATGGTCAAGCGCGTCGCACTCGCCCGAGCCCTGGCTCTGGAGCCGGAACTGCTGCTGCTCGACGAGCCGACGGCGGGTCTCGACCCGGATCGCAGCCAGAATTTCGTTGAACTGATCGGCCAACTACAACGCGAACTGGGGCTGACCGTGGTGATGGTGACCCACGACCTGAATACCCTGGCCGGGCTGGCCAGCCATGTGGCGGTGCTGGCCGATCACCAAATCCTGGCCTTCGGCACGCGCGAGGAAATCGTCACCGTCGATCATCCCTTCGTCACCGGCTTTTTTGGCGCAGATCGCCGGAAGCTGCTTTAATTACCGCACATGGAAAACAAGTCACACGCTTTCGCCGCCGGACTTTTCGCGCTGCTTCTCGGCTTGGCGGCGATTCTCGCCATCTACTGGTTGGGCGGCAGTCGCGAAACGGCGCACGACTATGTCGTCGTCACCAAGCAGAATATCGGCGGCCTGAATCCGCAGGCCCAGGTGCGCTACCGTGGCATCCGCGTCGGCAAGGTCAGCGATATCCGGCTTGATCCGGACGATTACAGCAATATCCTCGTCACCATTTCGGTCAACGATAACGTACCCCTCACCACCGGCACCGTAGCCAAGCTGAATTACCAGGGGGTGACCGGGTTGGCGCATATCCTGCTGCTCGAAACCGGCAAGGACAGTTCGCCGCTGGAGCCCAACGACGACTCCCCGCCGCGCATCACCATGATTCCCTCGCTTTTCGACGAACTCGGCGAAACCGGCACGGCCACGCTCAAGCAGGCAAGGCAACTGATGCAAAGCGCCAATTCCCTGCTCAACGAGGAAAACCGCACCCACCTGGCGGCGACCCTGGCCAATATGGAAGCCGCCTCGGCCAACCTGAAGCCGGCGCTGGAAAATCTCAATGCCACGCTGCTGCAGGTCAAGAAAGTTCTCGATGACCGCAACATCAAGCACTTGTCGCAGGCGGCCGGCGAGGTCGGCCCGCTGCTGGCCGATACACGGGTCTTGATCGGCAAGATGCAGGCGGCGACCGACAAGCTCGATGTCGCCATCGGCGATGCCTCGGCCGGCGGTACGTCGGCCCTGATGCCGCGCCTGAACGAACTGGCGCAGGATTTTTCGCTGACTTCGCGCCAGTTGAGCCGGGTCTTGCGCATCCTCGAAGATACGCCGCAGGGGCTGGTCTTCGGTACGCCTTCACAGGCTCCCGGGCCGGGCGAGGCCGGCTTCAATCCAGCGGGAGGGCAGTGACATGCGCTGGATGATCGCCTTGCTGTGCTGCCTGTCGATGGCCGGATGCTTTACTTCCGGCAAGCGAGGTGGCGATACGCCGCTGGCCATTTACGACTTCGGGCCGTCGCCGGCTTCATTGCTGGCGGCGCCGCGCAAGACGCCACTGGCCTTCGAAGTGCGTGCTCCCCTCTGGTTCGACAGCATGGGCATCGATTACCGGCTGGCCTATGTCGATGCCGCACGCCTGCGGGAATACGCCAAGGCCCGCTGGGCCGGGCCACCTGCCCAATTGCTGCAGCAGCGCCTGACGCAGCAACTGGGCTTGTCGCTATCCGGGCAGGGGGCGGCACGCTGCCTGTTGCGTATCGAGATTGCCGAGTTCAGCCAGGTTTTTGCGGCACCGGATAGCAGCCGGGGCCTTCTGCAAGGGCGGGTGGTCTTGCTTGACCGGACTCGTCGCCAGGTGGCGGAGTTGGCCGTGAATATCGACAAGCCGGCCTTGTCGCCGGATGCGCGTGGCGGCGTGGGGGCATTGACCCTGGCTGTCGATCAGTTGGCGAGCGATTTGGCCGCTTGGGAGAAGCGGCTTGCCGGCGATGCAGCGACCGGTATCTGTTTCAATTAACTCGAAACAATGCGCTCGGCGATGCGTTGCTTGAGGTCGGACAGATTGTCGTCGAAGTGCGCGTAATGCATGAGCGACAGTCCGAAAACGCAGGCGTAGAGCAACAGGCTGCGGCTCTTGGCGTCGGCGTCCGACATGCCGGCCGCGACGAACAGCTTGCGCGTGCACTCCAGGCGATACAGATCGACTTCCTCGACAACTGCCGCCGCGCGCGCGTCGTGGCGAGCCCAATCGCGCACGGCCAATTCGATCGCCATGCCCTTGCGGTTGCGGCTGGCACCGTAAATCTCGATGGCGTAGTGCAATTGATCCCGTTCATTACCGGGTGTGACGGCGGTGGTTTTTTCAATGTCGCGGATACGGCCGATTTTCCACTGTTCGAGCACGCCATCGAGCAGGGCTTGCCTGTCCTTGAAGTGCCAGTAGAAACTGCCCTTGGTTACGCCGCAGCGTTTGGCCAGCACTTCGACGCGCAAGCCGGTGACGCCCTCCTTGGCCAGGACGTCGATAGCCTCTTCCACCCAGCGTTCCGGGTCGAGTTGGGTGCGCGTCGAGGCGGCCCTGCCGCGAGGCTTGGTGGCTGAAGTTTTGATCGAGGGCTTGACAGGTGTGTTTTCCATACGCTACCGTATGCTTTTCCATACGACACAGTATGGTCATTGTGCTGGTAGAGTGGACGTCTGTCAAACAGGTGTTTATTGCTGCAATAAATCTAACCAAGTAAGAGGAGAAGGCTTGTGAAGATTCTAGTTCCCGTCAAACGGGTCGTTGATTACAACGTGAAGGTTCGCGTCAAGGCCGATGGGTCGGGTGTTGACCTGGCCAACGTCAAGATGAGCATGAACCCGTTCGACGAAATCGCCGTCGAAGAAGCGGTTCGCCTGAAGGAAGCCGGCGTGGCGACCGAAGTCGTCGCTGTCTCCTGTGGCGTCGCCGCCTGCCAGGAAACCCTGCGCACCGCCATGGCCATCGGTGCCGACCGCGGCATCCTGGTCGAGACCGATGCCGACCTCCAGCCGCTGGCCGTGGCCAAGCTGCTCAAGGCCCTGTGCGACAAGGAACAACCGCAACTCGTCATCTGCGGCAAGCAGGCCATCGACGACGACGCCAACCAGACCGGCCAGATGCTCGCCGCCCTGCAGAACTGGCCGCAAGCCACCTTCGCCTCCAAGGTCGTGCTGGCCGACGGCAAGGCTACCGTCACCCGCGAAATCGACGGCGGCCTGGAAACCCTGCAGATTTCCCTGCCGGCCGTGGTCTCCACCGACCTGCGCCTGAACGAGCCGCGCTACGCCACGCTGCCCAACATTATGAAGGCCAAGAAAAAGCCGCTCGACACCGTCAAGCCGGCCGACCTTGGCGTCGACGTCGCCCCGCGCCTGACCACCCTGAAGGTCAGCGAGCCGCCCAAGCGCAGCGCCGGCATCAAGGTTGCCGACGTTGCCGATCTGGTCAACAAACTCAAGAACGAAGCGAAGGTGATCTAAATGGCTATCCTCGTTATTGCCGAACACGACAACGCCGCCCTCAAGGCCGCCACCCTCAACACCGTGGCCGCTGCCCAGAAAATCGGTGGCGACATCCACGTGCTGGTCGCCGGTGCCAACTGTGCGGCCGCTGCCCAGCAAGCCGCCAGCCTGCAAGGCGTTGCCGCGGTCAAGCTTGCCGACGCAGGCCACTATGCCGCGCAGACCGCCGAGAACCTGACTGCCCTGGTCGTCGCCAACGCGGCTGGCTACAGCCACATCCTGGCTCCGGCCACCACCTTCGGCAAGAACATCGCCCCGCGCGTTGCTGCCTTGCTCGATGTGGCCCAGATTTCCGAAATCACCGCTGTCGAATCGGCCGATACCTTCGTGCGTCCGATCTACGCCGGCAATGCACTGGCCACCGTGAAGAGCGCCGATGCGGTCAAGGTCATCACCGTCCGTACCACCGCCTTCGATGCGGTCGCCACCAGCAACAACGCCGCCATCGACAACATCGCTGCCGCCGCCGATACCGCCCAGACCCAGTTGCAGAACCGCGAACTGACCAAGTCCGAGCGCCCCGAACTGGGTGCCGCCAAGATCATCGTTTCCGGTGGTCGTGGCCTGGGCAGCGGCGAGAACTACCACAAGCTGCTCGAACCGCTGGCCGACAAGCTCGGCGCCGCGCTGGGCGCTTCGCGTGCCGCCGTCGATGCCGGCTTTGTGCCGAACGACTATCAGGTCGGCCAGACCGGCAAGATCGTCGCGCCGCAGCTCTATATCGCGGTCGGTA
>CAZDRS010000109.1:0-7385 GCA_964507585.1 uncultured Dechloromonas sp. | reverse complement strand
TATAGGGACGCTTGTCGAAACCGAGGAAAACGTCCTTGAACTGGTTCATGCCGGCGTTGGTGAACAGCAGGGTCGGGTCTTCATGCGGCACGAGCGACGAGGAAGCGACGATCTGGTGGCCCTTGGAGGCGAAGAAGTCGAGGAATTGCTGGCGGATTTCGGAGCTTTTCATAAGCTGGCGGCCTTTGCGGCGTTGGAATTCGAAACCGTCGATTTTAAATGAAACTCCCCGCCTTCAGTGCAGGCCGATGACGGGAAAAACCAGGTAGTGCGCTGCCCTAAAAGCAAAAACCCGCACGACGGCGGGTTTCAAGTGGGGCGCGATCGGCACTCAGCGGCGACGTGGGCGATCGACACGTCCGTCGTGGTTGAAATCGTGCTGGCGATCATGCTTTTGCGCATAGATGCGGTCGCTCTGCCGATCCTGGGCCCGATTGATACGCGCCCGTTCCTGGCGGGTAACCACACCGTCGGCCTTGGCGCGGTTTTCCATGTTGTCGACACGCTGCTGACCACGCTCCAGGCGGTTGGCCTCGCGCTGGGTCAGGCTGCCGGAAGCAATGCCCTGGTCGATTCGGCGTTCCTGATTGGCCTGACGCTGGTCGATTCCCGGCGTGTTGGCCTGGGCGAAAGCAAGGGTCGGCAGAACGATGGCGACGGCAGCAAGGGCTTTAATGGTTTTCATGGCTTTTTCCTCCGAGATGTAGGGCGAACTCCCTGAGCCGTATTAGAAGTTAAAGCATGTTAAAAATCAGCCGCCTAATTGCAAGGCTTTGTAAGGAGTTGTTTCGGGCGCAAAAAGATCGAGGCGATCGGTAAACAAGGAACTCACACCACGGGCAAACAGGCCTTGCGCCTGCGCCGGATCATTGACGGTGTAGCAGAGAACGGGAATGCCCTCGGCGCGAGCCTCGGCCAGCACCTCGTCGGTCACATGCCGGGCATTGCAATGCAGGGTAAGCGCCTGCAGCCGCCGCAGTTCGTCCAGCCAGTCCGGCGGCACCCGGTCGAACAACAGGCCACGCGGGATGTCCGGCGCCAGGTCGCGGGCAATGGCAAGCGCTTCGAGGGAAAAGGAGGAAATCAGCGGCGGATGCTCAGCCCCTCGCCACAAGGCGGGCAGCTGGCGGGCAACGACCTCGGCTGTCTGGCGCTCGAAGCCGGCGGCCGGCTTGATTTCGACATTGGCCAGCAGGCCATGTTGCCGACACAGCGCCGCAGCCTGGGCAAGCGTCGGGATAGGCTCGCCTTGGCCGGCATCGAGTGCGAACAACTCGGCATCCGGCGTCGCGCCGACATGGCCGGAGCCATTGGTCGTCCGCTCCAGGGTTTCATCGTGGATCAAGGCCGGCGTGCCATCGGCCGACAGCATGACGTCGAACTCGACGGCACCGAAACCAAGGCGCGCCGCCAGCCGGATGCCGGCCAGCGTATTTTCCGGCGCCAGCGAACCGCCACCGCGATGGGCAAACCAGCGCGGCAGCGGCCAGGTCATCAGAAGGGCTGCGCCTTCTTCAGGGCCGGCTTGGCATTGAGCACGGCATTGCCGCGCGATACGGCGGTATCCAGCGCGGCCTTGGCTGGCTTCTTGTCCGCCCAGACAGCCTCTAGCTCCTCATTGGCGATGATGCGCACCGGGTCGGCATCAGAGACGTGCGGGACAGCGGAGGTGCCGAGCCCCTTCATCGACGCGTAGGCGACTTCCAGAGTCTTGTCGCCATCCTGCAGGAGCTTACTGCGGGCAGCGGTACGAGCGGCGGCGGTCAGCGGCAGGCCGCCATAGACGCGCACCATCTCGACCTGCATTTCCGGCGACAGCAGGAAGGAAACGAACTTGGCCGCCTGCTTGTATTCGGCGGCCGACTTGCCGGCGCCTACCCACAGCGAGGCGCCGTCGGCCAGGGTATTACGGCGACCGCCGTAGACATCGTCGTGGTACGGCAACGGCGCGACGCCCAGTTCGACGCCCTTGGCCTCGCGGAAATCGACATGCTCGCGGGAATCGGTGGTGATCATTGCGCACTCGCCTTCCTGGAAGCGGGCACTGGCTTCGTTGCGGCGGCCAAACAGCTTGAAGTAATTGGCCTTTGTCCAGGTCGCCATCATGGCGATATGCTTGACCTGCGGCAGGCCGTTGAAGGTCAGGGCGCCCTTGTCGCTGACCGCCGGCAGGCCGGAAACGGCGCTGACGTTGTCGATATGCACCCATACTGGCCAGGAGGAGGTGTAGGGGCAGGTGTAACCGGCATCCTGCAGCTTGTCGAGCATGCCCTGCATCTCGAACCAGGTCTTTGGCGGCTGCTCGGGGTCGAGCTTGGCCTTGCGCAGCGCATTCTTGTTGTAGAACAGCACCGGCGTCGAATAGACCAGCGGCAGCGCAACCAGGCGCCCCTTGGCATCGACCGCACCGGCCTTCAGGTCGGGCGACAGGTCGCTGATCTGAAGCGGCTGACCGGCCTTGGCCATCACCTGGTAGAGCGGCACGAAGGACTTGCCGTTGGCCAGCAGTTCGCTCATGTCGTAGCGGCGAACCAGGTTCAGGCCGGCCGGTTTTTCACCCTTTTCCAGGCGGGTCAGCTTCAGGTTGCCACCGGTTTCCTTGTTGAAGCGATCGACCACCGCCTGCAGTTGCTCTTCCCCGGCCGGCCCGAGGTTATGGGCCAGTTCGAAATCAACCGCCACCGGGGCAACCGGCGCGGGTGCGGCCTTGGCTTTAGCGGCAGATTTGGCAGCGGGTTTGGCAGCCAGTGCCGGCGAGCAGGCGACAGCCAGCGACAAGGCAATCAGGGAAGGACGAACACAAGACAGCATGGGTACTCCACAGGGGGCGAAAAGTCGATAATTATACGCGTCGGATATAGCCCGACTAACCCCACACTTTTCGCAGATATGCGAGAATCGCCCCATGCAAAAGACCATTTTCGCCATCATTGCCGCTTTCTCCCTGAGCGCTTGCGACCAGGTCAGCCAGAAGCTCGGCCTCGAGGATTCGGCCAAAAAAGAGGCTCGCCTGGAGCCGGAAGCCAAGGCCGTCGGCAGCGCCTGCCGGCAATCGGGCCGGGCCATCGAGGATTGTTATTCGATCTACGCCTGGCTGCCCAAGGCCGGCATTTACGCCGGCTGGCGCGAGATGGACGAATACATGCGGGAAAACAAGCTGGAAACAATCGTCCCCCAACTGCCGCCCCCGGAGCCCCCCGGCCAGAAGAAGAAGCCGAGAACGGCCGCCGCCGACGAAGCCAAACCCGAAGCCAAGCCCGAGGCAAAAGGCGAAACCAAGGGCGAGAGCGAGAAAAAGACAGACAAGCACTAAGCCGCCACACCCCGACAGGGCGACGGCGGGCAAAGGAGGAACCGAATGCGACTCCCGGTCTTTCTGGGTGGAATTCGCGGCAAGCTGATCGCCATCTTCGTGCTGATCAAGGTGGTGCCGCTGGTGCTGCTCGCCTGGTTTGCCTGGCATGCAACCAGCCAGCTGGGCGGCGATGTCTCGGAAAAGGCCGGCAGCATGGCCGATACGATGCTCGACACCATGAAGTCGATCGGCAAGACGGTGACCGACGACTCGATCCGCGCCCTAGACCTGCGTTCGCGTGAAGCCATCGAGGCACTGACCACCGATACCGCCAAGGAAATCGCGACCTTCCTCTACGACCGCGATATCGACATCCGCCAGGCGGCCTCGCTCGATCCCTCCGAAGCCTCCTTCCGCCGTTTCCTGCACGAACGCCAGCGCAACATTTACCGGCATGCCGCCTGGAAGCTGGCTGAGGATGGCAAATCCTGGGTGCCGGAAACGCCGGTCGCCCGCGAAGCCAAGGTTACCCGCCCCATCCTGCCCGACAACGCCAAGGACTTTCATGCCCGGCCGCCGGAATACCTCGGCGAAGCCGAGCGCCGGCCGCTCTTTATCGAAATGACGTTGGTCGACCTGGCCGGCAACGAGAAAATCAAGATCACCACGGGCGACCTGACCGACAGGCAGCTCCGCAACGTAGCCGATCCGGCCAACACCTTCGTCAAGGCCGAGCGTTACTTTGCCGAGCTGAAAAAGCTGAAAGCCGGTGAAATCTACGTTTCCGACGTCATCGGCGCCTACGTGCCGACCCACGCCATCGGCCCCTACTTGCCCGCCACGCTGGAGAAGGCCGGCAAGCCCTTCAAGCCCGAGGAATCGGCCTACGCCGGCACCGAGAACCCGGTCGGCAAGCGCTTCCGCGGCATCGTGCGCTGGGCGATGCCGGTGCTCAAGGATGGCCAGATCGCCGGCTACGTGACGCTGGCGCTCGACCACGACCACATCCGCCAGTTCTCCGACCGCCTGATGCCGACCGAGGAGCGCTTCACCCCCATCGCCGATGCCATCAAGGGCAATTACGCCTTTATCTGGGATCACAAGAGCCGCTCGATATCCCACCCCCGCGACTACATGATCGTCGGCTACGACCCGCAGACCGGCAAACCGGCCACGCCATGGATGGACGAGGAGCTTTACGCCGAGTGGCAGGCCAGCGGCAAGCCGGCCGACGAATTCCTGGCCGGCATCCCGCCCTTCCGCGACCAGAACCTGAAACGCAAGCCGGCCAAGGAACTGGTCAAGGCCGGCACCGTCGGCCTGGATTGCCGCTACCTGAACTTCTCGCCGCAGTGCGACGGCTGGAATGCCGTCACCGAACACGGCGGCTCGGGCTCCTTCGCCATTTTCTTCTCCGGCCTGTGGAAGCTGACCACCGCTGCCGCCATCCCCTACTACACCGGCCAGTACGGCAAGACGCCACAAGGCTTCGGCTTCGTCACCATCGGCGCCAACGTTGACGAGTTCCACAAGGCGGCAACCGAGACGGCCGCTCGCATCAACACCCTGGTTGCCGAAAAAGACGCCAGCTTCAAGACGCAGCGCACCTCCCTGCTCGACCACATCAGCCACAGCCTGAGCGCCACCGCCTTCGGCCTGTGGGGCTCGACCCTGCTCATGGTCGCGCTCGTCATCGGCATCGCCATCTGGATGGCCGGTCTGCTGACTCGGCGCATCACCGCGATGATCGACGGCATCCACGCCTTCCAGCAGGGCGACCTGGGCCGCCGCCTGGATGCCCGCTCGACCGATGAAATGGGCGAACTGGCCAGCTCCTTCAACCGCATGGCCGATTCGGTCGAGGAGTCGTTCAAACGCCTCGACGAGGCACGCGAGAAAGCGGAAGAAGCCAGCCGGCAAAAGTCGGCTTTTCTGGCCACCATGTCGCACGAACTGCGCACGCCGCTCAACGGCATCCTCGGCTTTGCCGACCTCTTGCAGCACGACCTGAACGACCCGACGCAGCAGGAATACGCCAAAGTCATCCAGCAAAGCGGCACGCACCTGCTCAACCTGGTCAATGAAATCCTCGACCTGGCCAAGATCGAATCGGGGGAGATGGTGTTCAAGCGCGTGCCGACAGCGCTCGCCAAGCTGGTCGGGGAAAGCGCCGCCGGCCATCGGATCGCCGCCAGCAACAAAGGCCTGGGCTTCCAGTTGCACCTGGCCGACGACCTGCCGGAAGAACTGGCGACCGACCCGATGCGCCTGCGCCAGATCCTGAACAACCTGCTCAACAATGCAGTGAAATTTACCGAGAAGGGTGAGATTTCGCTGAGCGTCCGCCCGGTTGGCAACGACATCGCCTTCATCGTACGCGACACCGGGATCGGCATTCCGCCGCAAAGCCTGGGCACGATTTTCGAGAAATTCAAGCAGCTCGAAAATTTCCTGACCCGCGAGCACGGCGGTACCGGCCTTGGCCTGGCGCTGGTGCAGCAACTGGCCGAACACATGGGGGGACGCGTCACTGTCGAATCCGAAGTTGGTGTAGGCTCGGCCTTTACCGTATTCCTGCCCACCGGAGCCCCGCAATGAGCGAAGACCGCCTGGCGCTCGTCGTCGACGACCAGCCCACCAATCGACTGTTGGCCGCCACGCTGCTCAAGCGCCAGGGGTGGACGGTGCACGAGGCGGAAAGCGGTATGCTCGCGGTGGAACTGGCGGCCAGCCAGATGTTTCGCCTGATCCTGCTCGACATCAGCATGCCAGGACTGTCGGGCGAGGAAACCTGTGCCCGCCTGCGCCAGGGCCAGGCCTCCCCGGCCCCGCGCATCATCGCCTATACCGCCCACGCCTTTCCCGAAGACCGGGCCCGCCTGTTGGCCAGCGGTTTCGATAGTGTGCTGGTCAAGCCGATCAACCGGCAGGATCTGGAAAGCCTGATCGCCGACCTGTAGAACGCGATCGCCGAGTATTCTGACCCGTTGGAGGCGGTAGGCGTATAATGCCGCCCCATGTCTGAAATCAATACCTTAGCTGGCGCAGAAGCCAGCCCCCCGGCGGCCGAAACCGCACCCGAAATCACCTTTGCCGACCTCGGCCTGGCCCCGGAACTGCTGCGCGCCGTCACCGAAATGGGCTACAGCAAGCCGACGCCGATCCAGGCCAAGGCCATTCCGCTCGTCGTCAGCGGCAAGGACATCATGGGCGGCGCCCAGACCGGCACCGGCAAGACGGCCGCCTTCACGCTGCCCATCCTGCAGCGTATCCTGCCCTTCGCCAGCAGCAGCCCGTCGCCGGCCAAGCACCCGGTGCGCGCGCTGATCCTCGCGCCGACCCGCGAACTGGCCCTGCAGGTCTTCGAGTCGGTCAAGGACTACAGCAAGCACACGCCGATCCGCGCCATGTGCGCCTTTGGCGGCGTGGACATCAAGCCGCAGATCGCCGAGCTGAAAAAGGGCGTCGAAGTGCTGGTCGCCACGCCGGGCCGCCTGCTCGACCACGTCGAATCGAAGAGCGTCAGCTTCAACTCGGTGCAAGCGCTGGTGCTCGACGAGGCCGACCGCATGCTCGACATGGGTTTCATCCCCGATGTCACGCGCATCCTCAAGATGCTGCCGGCCCAGCGCCAGAGCCTGCTGTTCTCGGCCACCTTCTCGGACGACATCAAGAAACTGGCCGACACCATGCTGCAGTCGCCGGTGCTGGTCGAAGTGGCCCGTCGCAACCAGGTTTCGGAAACCATCACGCATCGCGTCCATCCGGTTTCGGAATGGGGCAAACGCGGCCTGCTGATCAAGCTGCTCAAGTCCGGCGAGATTCGCCAGTGCATCGTCTTCATGCGCACCAAGCAGGGTTGCTCGCGCCTGACCCGCGAACTGCAGCGCGCCGGCATTCACGCCGATGCCATTCATGGCGACAAGAGCCAGGTCGACCGCATCAAGGCGCTCGATGCCTTCAAGGCCGGCGAAACGCACGCTCTGATCGCCACCGATGTTGCCGCCCGCGGCCTGGACGTCGATGAACTGCCCTACGTCATCAACTACGAACTGCCGCACGTGCCGGAAGACTACGTGCACCGCATCGG
>CAZDRS010000108.1:0-7542 GCA_964507585.1 uncultured Dechloromonas sp. | reverse complement strand
AGGCCGCGCGCCTTCATCAGCACGCCCTTGGCCTTGTCGACCAGCTTGCGGTCGGACAGCTTCTGGGAAATCTCGTCGAGTTCGCGGCGCAGGGCCTGCGTATCCTCGAAGCGCGCCCGCGCCACCTCGACGATGGGCTTGATGCGCTTGGGGTCGAGGCCATCGACCACATAGGCCGAAACGCCGGCCTTGACAGCATCGCGGATGGTTTCCTGGCCGTCTTCCTGGGTAAAGATCACCACCGGGCGCGGCATGTCCTTGTTCATGGCGGCCAGGTTCTCCAGCGTGTCGCGACTGGGCGACTCGGTGTCGATCAGGATGACGTCCGGCTGCAGTTTTTCGACCTCGGCCGTCAGGTTGTCGGCGCCAGCCAGGATAGCGGCCACCTGGTAGCCGGCGAGTGCCAGCCCGGCGCAGATTTCGCCGGCCCGGGCCTTGGATTCATCAATAACGAGTACGGTAAGCATGGCTTACCTACAGCAAATTACAGGCCAGCTTCCTGCAGGGCAGCGGCGGCCATCGCCTCGACGACCAGCGCGTGCTCACCGATGGCATCGCCGAGCACGAATTCCACCTGCGGATGCGCCACGCGCAGGGCCGCCAGCATTTCCGGCACATCCCGCTTCAGGTGGCCGCCGCGGGCGATGAACATCGGCATCACGACGATCTTGTTCACCCCGTCGGCCAGCAGACCGGCGATGCAATCCGGCAAGCTCGGGGCCATGAATTCGAGAAAGGCCAACTCAACCGGAACGCCCGGCTGGCTGCCGCGAACAGCCGCCTGGACGCGGCGCATGGGATTGGCCCACTCGGGATCGCGGGCGCCATGGGCAAAGAGAATGAGTGCGGTTTTCATGCCGCGGACTTTACCGCAACAGGATCAACAGCAACACAAAATTCATCGCGAGCGAGGCGGTGGCCACGAGTTTCCACAAGCGCAGCGGGTTACGCTGGATCAACGGCTGCCGCCCCGGCGCCGCTATCGGCCGGCTGGCGCCGCGCTCCAGGGCGAGCACGAACTCCTCGGCGGTCTCGAAACGATCCTTGGCTTCGCGCGCCACGGCCTTGAGCAGGATGTTCTCCAGCCAGCCGGGAATCTCCGGCCGCCAGCGGGTCGGCCTGGCCGGCTCGCCGAACCTGGGCGTCTGGAAGGGCTCGATCTCGCCGTAGGGGTACTTGCGGGTCAGCAGGTGGTAGAGCGTGACGCCGGCTGCGTAAAGATCGTGGCCGAACTCCGGCTCGGGATTGTCGAACAGTTCCGGCGCCATGTAGGACGGCGTGCCGGCCCGGCCGATCGGCTCGCCGGGCTGGCGCTCGGCCAGGCTGACGGCAACGCCGAGATCGAGCACGCGCAGAATGCCGTCCTGCCCGAGGTGGATATTGTCGGTCTTGATGTCGCGATGCACGATATCCAGGCGATGCAACGCACCAACGGCCTTGAGCAGCGCCACGCCCAGACGCACGACCTCGCCGACCGGGAAATGCTGGTCGCCATCGAGCCGGGCCTGCAGCGTCGCGCCGGCATGCCAGGTCATCAGGTAATACAGGCAGCTGCGCTGCTCGGCCGGCACAACCTGCGGAAAATAGGGCGACACCACGCGGCGGGCGCGCCACTCCTCCATCAGCAAGGCCGCCGTCACCGCCGGATCGCCGGACATGTCGGGCTGCAGGGTCTTGAGCACCAGTTGCTGGCCGTTGCGTGGATTGCTGACGCGATACAGCAAGGTTTGGCGGGAATCGTGCAGGACATCCTCGACGCGCAGCCCGTCCAGTTCATGCCCAACCTTCAGGCGGGGCGGCAAGGGCAGGCTGGCCGCCCCCGCCAGGCTGTCGCGCAGGCTGGCCGGCGGCAGGGCCAGCACATCGACCACGACGGCCGAGGCGTTGTCATGGCCGCCCTGGGCGACGGCCAGGCTGGTCAGCGCGGCAGCCGCTGCCTGCGGCTCGGGGTGATCGAGCAATACCTCGGTCATCAGCGCATCGGGCAGCGCGCCCCACACCCCGTCGGAAACGAGCAGGAAACGGTCGTCCAGCGCCAGTTCGCCATCCGCAAAATCGAGCAGCAGGCGGGGGTCGAGGCCGATGGCGCGCGACAGCACATTGTTCAGCTCCGGGTGCTCCCAGATGTGATCGACCGTCAGTTGCTGCAAGCGCCCTTCCTGCAGGCGGTAAATGCGCGAATCGCCGATGTGGGCGGTATAGAAACGCCGGCCGCGCAAGACCACGGCCGACAGCGTCGTCGCCATGCCGGCCAGTTCCGCATTGCGGCTGCCCTCGGCAATCACCCAGCGATTGAGGGCCGTGGTTACCGTTTCGATGGCACGGGGCACCGCCCAGGTATCGGGCGTCGCAAAATAGTCGGCAAGCAGGCCGCGCACCGTATATTCCGCGGCCTCGCGCCCCCCCTTGTGGCCGCCGATGCCATCGGCCACGGCGGCGATGACACCCTTGTTCTCGAGCTCCAGCCCTTCGGGCGTGGCAACCCCGCAAAAATCCTCGTTCCGCTCGCGCGGCCCGGTCAGGGAGGAATAGCCGATGGCAACTTGCAGGGGCATGTTTTTTTAGGATCGAGGATCGAGTGGGCAGGCCGCTTATTCGATCCTAGCAGCTCGCAGCTCGATCCTTCCCTTCAGATTTTCGCCGTCGTCAGGTGGCTGGCGCCCCACGTCGTGCGCCAGCGGGTCTTGACGCCGGTCAGGCCAAACAGGGCAAGCACGGCCAGTGCGGCAAAGATCAGGAAGCCGGCCTGGTAGCTGCCCGTCATCTGCTTCGAGTAGCCCAGGCTGGAGGCCAGGTAGAAACCGCCGACGCCGCCGGCCATGCCGACCAGGCCGGTCATTACGCCGATTTCCTTCTTGAAGCGCTGCGGTACCAGCTGGAACACCGCACCGTTGCCCATGCCCAGCGAGAGCATGGCGCAGACGAAGACGAGCAGCGCCATCCAGGCCTCCGGCAGCCCGAAGCTGACGATGCCGAGGAAGATGGCGGCGAAGATGTACATCACGGTCAGCGACTTGACGCCACCGATGCGGTCGGCAACGTTGCCGCCGATCGGGCGCACCAGCGACCCGGCGAACACGCAGCCGGCGGTGAAGAAGCCAGCCATCTTCGGGTCGAGACCGTATTGCGTGTTGAAGTAGATGACCAGCGACGAGGCCAGGCCGACGAAGCCGCCGAAGGTGACGGAATAGAAGAACATGAACCACCAGGCATCCTTGTCCTTGAGCACTTTCAGGTACTCGGCCAGGGTCTTCGGCGGCGGCGCATCCGGCGCGTCCTTGGCCATGAAGATGAAGGCGACCAGCACGATGACCAACGGAATCAGCACGACGCCGAACACGTTCGTCCAGCCGTAGGTGGCCGCCAGGCCGGGAGCGAACAGCGCAGCCAGTGCCGTGCCGGAGTTGCCGGCGCCGGCGATGCCCATCGCCGTGCCCTGGTGCTCGGCTGGATACCAGCGCGAGGCCAGCGGCAGTGCGGCAGCGAAGGACGCCCCGGCCACGCCGAGGAAGAGCCCAAGCACCAGCACCTCGGCGTAGGAATGCACGCCGATCAGCCAGGCGTAGAGCATGGCACCGATCACGACGACCTGGCCGATGATGGCGGCCTTCTTGGGCGACAGGCGGTCGACCAGGATGCCCATGACGATGCGCAACAGCGCGCCGGCCAGCACCGGCGTCGCCACCATCAAGCCCTTTTCGGCATGGCTGAGGCCAAGATCCTTGGCGATGCCGATCCCGAGCGGGCCGAGAATGACCCAGACCATGAAGGCCAGGTCGAAATAGAGGAAGGCAGCCAACAAGGTAGGAGTATGGCCGGCTTGCAGGAATGATTTTTTGTCCATGACGCAGCTCTCTGGCAATGACCGAAGCGGTCGTGTTGGGGAAAGGGTTTGTCAGCGCATGGTTTCGTTACCATCGCCCCACCGCCGTTGATGGGTCATTCGCCGTTCTGACCAAGCCAACGCAAGCCGCGTGCCATCCAAACAAACCTTTAAATATCAAGGTCTTTGGCCATCTCCCCCGCAAGGTGGCGCACCAAGGCGGCGCAGCGTTCCCTATTGCGGTGCAGCAATCCCGCCCATGCGCCCTGGGCTCACCCGATGCCGTGGCTACGCGTCAGCAGCGAAATGACCAGCAGCCCGGCCAGTGCGAAGGAAACCCCCTTCCAGAAGGCCACCGGATGTCGCTCGATCAACGGCGGGCGGGTCTTGTTCAGGAAAGCCTGGTTCGGATGGTGCAGGTCGAAGATGAATTCCGATATTTCCTCGTAGCGCGCGAAGGGGTCGGGATGCACGGCCTTGGCGATGGCATCGTCCACCCAGGCCGGGATTTCGCGCTCTTCGCTGAGCACGCTCTTGTAGGCCAGCTTCTTCTGCGCCGCCTTGGTGCGCGACTTGGGCACATCGGTGCCATAGGGGAAGCGGCCGGAGAGCATCTGATAGGCGATGACGCCCAGCGAATAGAGATCTGAGCGCGGCGTGCCCCGCTCGCCCAGGAAGTATTCCGGCGCCGCGTACAGCGCCGCGCCGAGCAGGTTGATCTGCTCGATCGGCGTGTCGACCTCCTCCAGCCCGGCCACACGGGTTGCCCCGAAATCGATGATCTTCACCGTGCCGACACTGTCGATCATCACGTTATCCGGCTTCAGATCCTGATAGACCATCTCCAGGCGGTGAAAAGCCTGCAAGCCCTTGGCAATTTGCTCCAGGATGCCGCGCACGGTGGGCAGGTCGGGCTTCGGATTGTCGATCAGCCACTGCGACAGGGTCTCCCCCTCGACATATTCCGTCACCACGTAGATGTAGTTGCGCTGCCGCGTTTGCGAACAGGGCTTCAGCACATGCGGACTGTTGATGCGGCGGGCGATCCACTCTTCGAGCAGGAAACGTTCGAGCGCCGCCGGGCTGGCCTGCATGTCAACCGCCGGCGCCTTGATCACCACCCGCTCGCCACTCTCCTGATCGACCGCCAGGTAGATGTGGCTGCGGCTGCCGCTCTTGATCACCCGCACGATCTGGTAGCCATCGAACACGGCACGTGCGTCAAGCAGCGGCGGGCACGGCAGGTCGGACAATTGGCGATAGACCTCGTTGGCTTCCGGGTCGGGCAATTCGTCTATGCGCACCAGTTGCGCCGTCAGGTTGTCGCCGCTGCCCCGCGCCAGGGCCTCTTCGGCAATGGCCTGCGCCGCCGCATCGAGATCCGGCGAGCCGGCAATGGCCGAGCGCACGAAGGCCGCATCGATATGCTCATAGACGCCATCGGTAGCGAGCATGAACAGGTCGCCCACCTCCACCTGCAGCGACAGGTAATCGATCTCGACCTTGCGATCCATGCCCAGCGCCCGCGCCAGGTAGCTCTGGCTCGACGATACCCAGATGCGATGATCCTCGGTCAGTTGCTCGAACTGTTCGCCGCGCAGGCGGTAGATGCGCGCATCGCCGACATGGAACAGGTGCGCCGTGGTCGATTTGATGACCAGGCCGCTGAAGGTGCACACGTAGCCACGCTCGCGGTCGTAGCGATGCTGGCCTTGCTGGGTCTGCGAATGCAGCCAGGAATTGGTCGCCGTCAGCACATGCTCGCCGGACTTCCTGACCGACCAGGCATCGGCGGTGCAGTAGTAATCCTCGAGAAAGCCGGTCACCGCCGATTGTGCCGCCTCCTGGCTGACCTGGCTGCTGCTGATGCCATCGGCCAGCGCCACGGCGACGCCCTTGGCGCCCAGTTGCGGCTCGCGGGGGACGATGACACCGTGGAAATCCTGGTTTTGTTCCTTGCGTCCCTTGTCCGAAAACTGCCCGACCGAAATCCTGAGATGGTGGCCCATGCCGATACCCTTGCCCTGAAATGGAAAAGCTCCCGGCCGCCTGGCCGGGAGCCTGTTGCGTCTATCGTAGTCGATTAACGGGTGCGTTTCGGGGCCGTGCGGACATGCGTCGAATACATCGTCAGGCCGACAAAAAGCAGGCCGCCGACGAGGTTGCCGAGCGCGGTCGGGATCTCGTTCCAGGTCAGGTAATCCATGATGGTGAAATTACCGCCCAGCATCAGGCCGGTTGGGAAGAGGAACATGTTCACGACCGAGTGCTCGAAACCCATGAAGAAGAAGACCATGATCGGCATCCACATGGCCATGATCTTGCCCGAGACATTGGTACAGATCATTGCGCAGACAACGCCGGTGGACACCATCCAGTTGCACAGCACGCCGCGGGTGAAGATGGTCAGCATGCCGGCCGCGCCGTGCGCCGCGTAGCCGATGGTACGGCCCTCGCCAATGGAGCCGATCTTTTGCGCCACGGCATTGGGCGCCTCGGAGAAACCGAAAGTCCACACGATCACCATCAGCACGGCTACCGTCAGCGAGCCGGCAAAGTTGCCGGTAAAGACCAGGCCCCAGGTGCGCAGGACGCCCTTCAGGGTGACGCCTGGGCGCTTGTCGAGCAGGGCCAGCGGGCAGAGCGTGAAGACCCCGGTGAGCAGGTCGAAGCCGAGCAGGTAGAGGAGGATGAAACCGACCGGGAAGAGCATTGCGCCAACCAGCGGCAGGCCGGTCTGCACGGTGACGGTGACCGCAAAGGCTGCAGCAAGGTTGAGGATGGCGCCGGCCATGAAGGCGCGGATCAGTATGTCGCGCGCAGACATGAAGATTTTCGACTCGCCGGCGTCGATCATCTTGGTGACGAACTCGGTGGGTGCCAGGTAGGCCATGATGTTTTCCTTAATGAATTGAATTTTTCTTTCGGCTGCCCCGCCCTGCCCTGCCCTCAAGGGTGAGGCAGCCTGCGCATTGCTTGCCGCCAGGCGTCAAACCGCCAGGAAGACCTCGCCGTTGTCGACCTTGACCTTGAAGGTCTCGCAATGGCCGACATCGGGTGCGACAACCTTGCCGTCGTCGAGGCCGATGTTCCAGCTATGCAGCGGACAGGTGACGCGCTTGCCATGGACGATGCCCTGCGACAGCGGGCCGCCCTTGTGCGGGCACTTGTCGTGCATGGCGAAGACCTCGTCGTCGGAGGTGCGGAAGATGGCGATGTCGCCGCCCGTGGCGCGCTGCACGACGCGGGAACCCAGTTGCGGAATGTCATCCAGCTTGCAGATCAGTTTCCAGTTCATGTTAGTACCTAGTAGTTAGTTGCTAGTCGCTAGCTGTTGGTAGTTAGGGGTTAGTTGCCAGCGACTAATGGCCAGCAACTAACCGCTGCATCAGGCTTCAAGCTTGATCGGGATGAATTGCTTGATCGGTTGCGCCTCGCGCGAGGTCTGCCACGGATCCTTGGCATCCTTCAGCGAGTCGAGCAGGCGCTGGTAGTAGGCCTTGCGCCCTTCTTCGTCTTCGAGAATCTTGCCCTTGATGTAGTCGAGGCCGACGCGCTCCATGTAGTGGCAGGTGCGCTCCAGGTACCAGCCTTCTTCGCGGTAGAGCTGCAGGAAGGCGCCGGAGTACTCCATGACCTCTTCGTCGGTCTTCACCTTGCACAGGAACTGCGCGACCTCGGTCTTGATGCCGCCGTTGCCGCCGATGTAGATCTCGTAG
>CAZDRS010000107.1:0-7668 GCA_964507585.1 uncultured Dechloromonas sp. | reverse complement strand
CGACCTCCAGCCTGCCACCATGCAGTTCGGCGATTTCCTTGACGATGGAGATGCCAAGCCCGGTACCGGGAGTCTTCCCGGACGCATCAGCACGCCAGAAGCGCTCGCCATAGTTCTTCAACTGCTCCGGGGTCATTCCCAATCCCCGGTCGGCCACCTCGACTCCGAAGTAGCCATCGCGATAGCGGATACCAACATCGATAGCACCGCCTTCCGGTGAATATTTCTGGGCGTTACCGAGGATGTTGATCACCGCTTGCCGCAATTTCGCGCTATCGCCCCGCACGCACGCCGGCTCTTCCGGCAGGTTCAGGCGAACCGGCCAGCATTGACGGTCGAACGACAAACCAACTGACGCCTCCCGTACCAGGCTGACCAGATCAACCTCGACAATCTGAAAATCCTTGCCCCGCCGCGCCTCAATTCGCGCCAGATCGAGCAGTTCGTTAAGAATATTGACCAACCATTTGGTTTGCCGGTGGATGGTCTCCAAGATCTCGCGTTGCCGCACCGCATCGAACTGTTTGACCAGCATCAGTTCGGAAAAACCGAGAATGCTGGTCATCGGCGTCCGAAGCTCATGTGCTGCATGAGACAAAAACTCGCTCTTCATCCGATTGATCTCGACTTCCCGGGTCACATCGCGGAAGTACAGGATGCGGCTGACGCTGGATGCTTCACTGAGCACGCCAACGACCTGCAAGCTGCGCGGGTGGGACAGATCCAGGTTAAGGCTCAGCGTTTTCCGCTCCCCCTCCGACGTATAAAGGTGAGCAAAGCCAGCAAACGACTCCGAAGCTTGCTGCCGCGCCCGCAGGGCTTGAATGAGCCGATCTTCGTCGTGGCCGACGATCTCTTCGGCAGCGATCCCAGTCATGTCGTAGAAAGCCGGATTGGCGAATTTGACCACCCCATTGCGGTCGAAGGCGACGAAGCCGTCCGGACTGAGGCTGAACAAGGCATCGAGTTGCGCGTTGCGATCCTCGATCTGCGCTGCGGCCTGCTTGATCGGTGTGATGTCGATACGATTGCCGGCGATATATCCACTCGGCGTCCTGTACTCGACAATCATCAACCAACGGCCATCGCCGAGCTGTTGCTCGAGCACCTTGCCATTAGCCTGCTGATGCTGCTTAACCCGCTCGGCCACCCAGCTACCAACCCGCCCGACAGCGGCCTGGTACTGGCCCCGTTCAGCCCCCTTGCGCACGATCTCCTCGAAGGTGTTACCCGGCACGATCAAGTCCCGGCTGTCTTCGTAGATGTTCAGATAGGCCTCATTGCAGACAACGAGGCGGTCGTTCTCGTCATAAATCGTGAACCCCTGGGCGATACTGCCGACAGCTTCGTGCAGCAGCTTGCTTGCCTTTTCGGCCGCATTGCGGGTGCTTTCCAGCTCACTCGTCCGTTCAACCACCAGCCGTTCAGCACGCGCCGAATAGCCGGTGATGACCAGTAGAAAGGAAGAGAGCAACAGGCTGAAGCCCAGCCCGCCCAGATACACCAACCAGGCATTAGCCGACTGCCGGAGCAGGATTGAATCGCTCTGGGTGACGAGACTCAGGCGCCAATGGCGCCCTCCCAGTTCCAGCCCGCTCGTGTGCACAAACGCCGCCCCGGTCTTGAAGCCAGGCGAGCGCCAGAGCATGGCTGGCGACTGAGCGGCCGACAGATCCTCGACGGCGACAGCGATCCCCTCTTCCTGCAAGCCCGGCAACGCCAGCATCACAAGATCGCCGAGATGGGCGACGACAACGACGAACCCCTGAAAACGCATGTCCGCATGGCCGGCTGGCGCCCAATGAATCGGTGACAACGAAAGCACGGTGTCGCCAGTATCCTCGATCGGCCAAGGCAGCCTTCCAGAAACGCTCACCCCCCGGATTTTCCGGCTACGTGCCATGACCTCGGCGACAGCGTCGATCCGGGCCAGATCGAGACCGGACAGCCTGTCGTTGCCAGCCGGTGGAAAGACCCACTGGGCGGCAAGGCTGGCTGCCGGTACCCAAAGTAGCGCCTGCACACCCTGATGCCGGGCATGCTGGCGTGCCGCGAGGGCCTCGAACTCCTGCCGGGTGAAGGGGCCATGAACCGCATAGAAGTCCGTAATAGTGGCCGGCGCCTCCAGAACGAATTTCAGCTGGGCCTGCAAGGTCGCCGCGTGCTGGGCAGCGCGTCGCTCGAACTCGGCACGCTGGCGGCCGGTTTCATAGCGACCGATGGCGATGTAGGCGATCGATACGACGACAATGGCCGAGAGTAGCGGTATCACCAGGCTCACCCGCCGTCGGCGCCAAATCTCCTGCGGGGCAGCCAGAAAAGCCAGGACGATGGGTGTTACCAGAACGATACCGAGGGCATCGCCGGCCCACCAGGCCAGCCAGGTGTGGAACAGCAAGGGCTTGGGCAAGCCGCCGCCAAAAGCCAGCGTTCCAACACCGACTGTCGCACTGACTGTCGTCGCCAGCAACGCAGCCAGTCCCAGAAAAGGCCAGACGGTAGTTGGCGAATCGAGTGGCGGCTGTGCGCCACAGAAACGACGAACCAGCCGTGCGCCGAGCACAGCCTGCAAGGCTGCCCCGCCACCGATGGCAATGCCGGTCAACAGCGCGTTGCCGGGTTCGACCCCGGCCAGGTATTGAAGCCCGGTATTGATCACCGCGCCGCCCAGCCAAATGCCCCCCCACAACCGATCACCCCGGCAAATCAGAACACCGAGGGCAAGCCCCGAAGGCAACCAGATCAACGATGGAAAGCCGCTATCCGGCGCCACGAGATGCGCCAGCCAGCCACCTAGCGCATAGGCCACCGCCAGAATCAACGCCCCTTTCGTTGTCGAATCGGCAGGGAAGGAAAGCAAGGGCTGAGCGTGAGCAGGCGTCATCTGATACGAAACAACAATCCTATGGGGTTTCCAGATGGTTGGCCGATAGTAGACAACCACATCAATCATAAATGTATCATATTTATCATATACTATATCAATATCAAAACACAAGAATGCATTGCTGATGCAATAGGTGCCAACACACCGAACCGGGCGGGAAGGCTAGAATGGCAGCTTCATCCACTTGCTGCCGACTTTGTATGCGCCATCCCAAAGCCGTTCTTTTCGCTGGCGAAAAGCCCTTCCCCATCCTGCCGGCCGTAGACCACTACGCCGGGTCGGAAAAACTGATGCGCAAGGCGCTGCAATTGCAGAAGGAACTCGGGCCGATCTTTGACATCACCTGTGATTGTGAAGATGGCGCACACACCGGCGCCGAACGCGAACACGCCGAAATGGCGGCAAGCGTGATCATGTCCGAAGACAACCTGTTCAATCGGGTTGGCGCCCGGGTGCATGACGTAACCCATCCGCAATGGCGGCAGGACATGGAAATTCTGGTTGGTGTCGCCGGCAACCGCCTGCCTTTCCTCACGCTACCCAAGCCATGCAGCGCCGGTGATGTACAGGTTCAGATCGAGGCCCTGCGCGATATCGAGCGCCGCCTCAACATCGAACGCCAGATTCCCGTACATGTGCTGATCGAAACGCACGGTGGCCTGCGCGAGGTTTGGGAGATCGCCGCCCTGCCCGGCGTGGAGTCGCTGGATTTCGGCCTGATGGACTTCGTGTCCGGCCACCACGGTGCCATTCCCGGCAGCGCAATGAAGAGCCCGGGCCAGTTCGATCACCCACTGGTTGCCCGCGCCAAGTGCGAAATCGCCGCCGCAGCCCTGGCCTGCGGCGTAGTGCCGGCGCACAACGTGACAACCGAACTGAAGGATATCGAAACCATCCGCAACGATGCCCGACGCGCCAAGAACGAGTTCGGCTACCTGCGCATGTGGAGCATCCATCCGAACCAGATCCAGCCCATCGTCGAAGCCATGCGCCCCGACTTTTCCGAGGTGCAGGCCGCGACGGAAATCCTGATCGCCGCACAGGACAAGGACTGGGGGCCAATCCAGCACAACGGCAAGCTGCACGACCGCGCCTCCTACCGCTACTACTGGGAATTGCTCGACCGTGCGCACATCACCGGCATGAGCGTTCCCGACGAGGCAAAGAGCCGTTTCTTTGGCTGAGGAACTGCCCGTCCTTTTCCGTGACGAGCATATTATCGTCATCGACAAGCCCCCCGGGCTGCTTGTCCATCGTTCGGAAATCGACCGCCATGAGACCCGCTTTGCCATCCAGATCCTGCGCGACCAGATCGGCCAGCGGGTGTGGCCGGCCCATCGCCTGGATCGCGGCACATCGGGTGTCCTGCTCTTTGGTCTGAATCCCGAAATTGCCAGCCGGCTCGGCAAGCAGTTCGAGGCCGGCAGCGTCGCCAAACGCTACTGGGCAGTGGTGCGCGGCCACCCGCCAGCCGAGGGCTGCATCGATCATGCCCTGTCGCGTCAGCGCGACGCCTACGAATTCCAGGGCGATGCCAGCAGCCAGGAAGCACAGCCCGCAACGACGCATTACCGGACACTGGCCACCGTCGAACTGCCGGTCGCCATCGACCGCTATCCGAGCAGCCGCTACGCCCTGGTCGAACTCGAACCCGTAACCGGCCGCCGCCATCAGCTACGCCGGCACCTGAAGCACATTGCCCATCCGATCATCGGCGACGCAACCTACGGCAAGGGGCGGCACAACCGCTATTTTGCCGAGCATCTGGACTGCCGACGCCTGCTGCTGGCCTGTGTCGAACTCGGCTTCGAGCATCCGGCCAGCGGCCTGCGAATGCACGTAAAAGCGCCAGTGTCCGGCGAATTCGCCGCCACACTGGCGCGTCTGGGCTGGCTGGATCGGGCTCAGTAACCGATCGAGGTCTCCAGTTCCTGCAGGTGCTGGATTTCGCGCTCCAGGTCGACCATGTCCTGGCCCAAGGCATCACGGGCTGAGACCATGCCGACGGGCGTTCCATCCTGATCGACGACCGGAACATGGCGGAAACCGCCTTCAGCCATCATGTACAGCGCGTAGGACAGGGGCTTGTCGGCCGTGATGGTCTGCGGATTGCAGGCCATCACCTGGGAAAGGCGCGTCGCATCGGGGTCGAGGCCGGCCGACAGGATTTTATTCAGCGCATCCCGCTCGGTGAAAATACCGGCAATGCGGTTGTCCTCGACAACCAGCAAGGCGCCGATCCGGCGCTCCGTCATCAGGCAGCAAGCGGCGCGCACCGTCATATCCTTGCCCGCCGTAACCAGGCTGCGGCCATCGAGCAAGTTACGAATCATTCTTTTTTGCATGTTTGTCTCCTTTTGTCATCCAGGCGTGAGCAAACCTCCCACGAGGTGTGCCATTGCGGCACAGGAGAAGATTACCCCGCTTTGATGACAATTACCGCAATGGCCACAAAGATGATGACCATGCCGATCAGTTCAACGTTCAATCGAATCCCTGATTTTCATCTGGACAACTCATGCACCACCCGCACGCGTGCATCTGCCTTGGACAACTCGACAAAACCGATACCTCCCGGATGCGAAGCAACCCACTTGATCACCTCTTCCGGCGAGGCAACGCGGGCCGGCGGTTGGGCTCGCCCCGAGAAGACCTGGCGCGACCAATAGGCATTGACCTCGGAGAGATCCTTGCCAAGCAAAGCATTGTAAAAACGAGCCCGATCGGGGTGGGCATCGGACATATCGACAGGTTGTGTCTCGACGCCATTGAAGAACTGCCGGCTACGGCCAAAGAATACGTTGATCACCTCGTTACGAGTCATGGCGGCCACGCCGCAACGCGTATTGACGACCACGACCATTTCGGCCTGCGCCTCGGCCGCCGGCTGGATCAGTAGCCAGGACATTACACAGAGCAGGAGTAGGCGACGTATCGGCATGACTTCAGAAAATAAAATCGAAAGTCACGGAATAAATGTCCATCTTGCCCGACCAACGCCCCGTTGCCGGTTCATTGCGATAGGGGAAGATGGATGAGGCGTCGCCACGAACGGCATCCCACTGCGCCTTGAGAGCCATGTTGCGGGCAAAATCCCAACGTGCACCGACGATGCTGGTTTTCTGATCGGCGTGCGAATCGGCCATGATCCGCACCTCAATGGCCTGGCGCCCTCCCGTACCCCGACGCTCGGAGCGAACCCATGAATAGCCCAGATAGGGCGTAACTTCGCCAATCCGGTAGCCGGCCAGCGCATAACCCCCCTGCGAACTTTCCAGGGCATTGCTACCTTGCTCGATCCGGTTCAGCAAGAACTGGACTTGCCACGGCCCCTGGTCGTAAACCAGGCCGAGCGAATAATAGTCGCCACGCTTGTCCTGGGTGGCGAGATAGCTTGTCGAGGCAGCCGGATCGGGCGAATAGGCTTGCAAAATCGTGGAGATGGGCAAATCGCGCTTGAAGCGGATATTGGCGTAGCTGGCCCGGGCCTGCCAGGCACCGAGGTGAACGTCGACCGAGGCGCCGGTCATGGGCGAGCCCTGGATATCCCACAACTGATCCGCGAGTGGAATCAGGCCATTCGAACTACCGTAGAAAGCCTTGAAACGCACCAAGGTATCGCCAACGAACATCGTATAGGCAGCGTCGCCGCCGTGAATGCTGTAAAACGGGAGGTACCAGAAATAGTCGCCCGGCGGCCGCACCGTGAGGATCGAGTAACCAACCCAGCGTGAGTCGGCCATCATAAAGAAGTCCGTTCCCAGGCGCCCGAGGCGCAGACTCCAGTTCGGGGTCGGCTCGTACTTGAGGTAGGCCCAGGCCAGCTCGGGGTTGTAGGAACGGTCGTAACGATACTTGACTGTTCCTTGCACCACGGCCGAAAGCTGCGGCGAAACCTGCCAGGCGGCCTGCAGGCCGACGACACTGTCGAGACGACCATCCCAATCTTTTTTGACGCCGCTCGGCTGCGACAAATCACGTACGAACTCGACCTGATCGGAGGTCGTCCTGGCCAGACCCAGCGTTCCAAAGCCATTCAGGCTGAATGGCGACTCGCCCTCCGCAGCGACCGGCAACGCCAGGCAGAAGATGACAGAGGCCACGCCGAGGCGCACTGCTGCACCCAGGCTGTTCATCCGCTCAATCAATCGGGCAAGGAACATGCGACAAATCTTCCAGGCAAGCCGTCACGACGAACGCAGCACCAGCTCTCAATCAAGGCCGGTGCTGCATACCGGTTCAGGCGTCGGGCAACGCGATCTTCTGATCGGTACTGAACTGGTAGTCCTTGAAGATGTGCTCGGCAGACAGAATCTGATAGCTGCCATCCTCGTTGCGCCGTGTCGTATCCTTCAGGCGATAGGTCAGTTGGCCGCAAGTCCAGATTTCGAAGTTACGCATGTGGGTGCACAGGCAGGTTTTGTCCCAGACCTTGACCTTGCGCGCCTCCGGATGCGCCGCCACTTCGCGGTTGTAGGAGGTGATGTAGGCACACTTGCCGTTGGCGTCGAGCAGGTAACCGTAGGCCTCGCAATTCGGGCGAATACCGTCACCGATGCCAGGGCTCTTCTTGATCATGCGCATCGGGTAGCCAGTCGGCGAAATCTGGTTGACCTCGATGTCGTCCTCGCTGGCCTTGAAGTACTCCTGCTTGACATCGGCCGGCAAGCCGCACTCCTCGGCTACCGTGAAGCGGGTCGCCACCTGCACGGCACCGGCGCCGTTTTCCAGAAAGCCTGCCGCATCGGAACCGGTGAAAATGCCACCGGCCGGGATGACCG